>JAQTNG010000159.1 GCA_028714015.1 Elusimicrobiota bacterium
GAGGAGCGGGTCCGGGTGCGCACGGCCCAGCTCGAGGCCGCCAACAAGGAGCTGGAGGCGTTCGCCTACTCCGTCTCGCACGACCTGCGCGCCCCGCTGCGCGCGATGGACGGCTTCTCCCAGATACTCATGGAAGACTTCGCCCCGAAGCTGGAGCCGGAGTGCCGGCGCTACCTGGGCCTCGTGCGCAAGGGCGCCCAGACGATGGGGCGTCTCATCGACGACCTCCTCGCTTTCTCGCGTCTGGGCCGCCAGGCCATGGCCACGTCTCCCGTCTCCATGGAGGAGGTCGTGCGCGAGGTCCTCGAGAGCCTCGCCGACCAGCTCAAGGGCCGCCAGGTCCGCTTCTCGGTCGGAGCGCTCGCCCCTTGCGAAGGGGATGCCTCCCTGTTGCGGCAGGTCTGGGTCAATCTCCTGGCCAATGCCATCAAGTTCACGCGCACGCGGCCCGAAGCCCTCATCGAGATCGACTCCCATGACGAGGCGGGGGAGACGGTCTACCGCGTCAAGGACAACGGCGTGGGCTTCGACATGCGCCACGCCGGCAAGCTCTTCAATGTATTCCAGCGCCTCCATCCCAAGGAGGAGTTTGAGGGGACGGGGGTGGGTCTGGCCATCGTCGCGCGCGTCGTCGAGCGTCACGGGGGGCGGGTCTGGGCGCGGGGCGAGCTCGATCGCGGAGCCGAGTTCTTGTTCACTCTGGGCGGCCGGAAGCCCTGAAGCGGAAGCCCGGGCTGGGCGCGCCAAGGGCCGGAATGTTGCAACAGATTTACAACTGTTACAGATGGGCGCAAGACGCGCCCGAGGAGATCACCATGAAGTCAGCCGTCAAAAACGCACTCAACAGCCTGAAGGGCGGCGCGGCCGTGCAGACGCGCCCCGCCGTGGATTTCCCGGCTCAGGACGAAACCGTCCTTTCCACGCAGTACACGTTCCGCGTCTCGGCGCCGGAAAAGGCGGAGAGCGTCGACGTCTCCATCAACCAGGGGTCCTGGCTGGCCTGCCGCAAGGCGGAAGGCTTCTGGTGGTACGACTGCTCGGGCTACGACAACGGCGAGCACGAGCTCATCGCGCGGACTCCGGGTAAGAACGGCCGCTTCCTGATGTCGACCCCGGTCGAGTTCACGGTCAAACGGCCGTCCTGAGCCTGCCGGCATCAAGACCATGTTCAAGCTGACGAGCCCGGCGTTCAAGCAGGGGGAGACGATCCCGAAGATTCACACCTGCGAGGGCAAGGACCCCTCGCCGGAGCTGAACTGGTCCGGCGCGCCGGCCGGGACCAAGAGCTTCGCTCTGATCATGGACGACCCGGACGCGCCGGCGGGTCTGTGGGTGCACTGGGTGCTCTACGACATCCCGGGAGGCCTCTCCGGCCTGCCGGAAAACCTGCCGAAGACGGAGCGCGTCCTGGACGGGGCGAAGCACGGGGCGAGCTGGGGCGTGGACAGCTTCGTGCGCGTGGGCTACGGCGGGCCCTGCCCGCCTCCGGGCAAGCCGCACCGCTATGTCTTCAAGCTTCACGCGCTGGACAAGATGCTGGACCTGCCGCCTCGCGCGACGACGGCCGAGCTGGCCCGGGCCATGAAGGGTCATGTCCTGGGCCGGGCCGAGCTGATCGGCCGGTTCGAGCGCTTCGGTTCCTAACGCGTGAAGCCTGCGAAGCGCGGCGGGAAGGGCGCGGGCGCGCGCGCGGATTTCCTCGAGGGCCTGCTCGACAGCACGAGGCTCGTCGTCTACCTCAAGGACGCCGAGGGGCGCTATCTGTACGTCAACCGGCGCTACGAGCTCCTCGCCTGCGTCCCGCGCGAGGCCCTGCTCGGCAAGCGCGACCACGATTTCTTCCCGCCCGAGGTGGCGGACCTTTTTCGTCTCCAGGATCGCGAGGTCGCCGCGCGCCGGACGAGCGCCGAGTTCGAGGAGACGTTCCCCCTTCCCGGCGGAGTGCATTCCTTCATCACGGAGAAGTTCCCGCTCTTCGACGAGAAGGGCGAGGTCCACGCGACGCGCGGCTTCTGCACGGAGATCACCTCCCAGAAGAACCGCGCCGACGAATCCCTGGCCGAGGAGCGCGAGCGCCTGGCCGTCACCGTGCGCAGCATCACCTCGGGGATCGTCGCGACCGACGCGAACGGCTGCGTGATCCTGCTCAACCCCGCGGCCGAGGCGCTCACGGGGAAGAGCCAGGCCGGCGCCGAGGGATGTCCCGTCGACGAGATTCTCCAGGCCGCCGACGCGGCCTCGGAGGGCGCCTTCGGCCGCCTCGTTCGGGAGGCCCTCGCCCCGGCCGGCGCTCCCGTCGCGGACCGGGACGTGGTCATCGTCTCCGCGCGCGGAGCGAAGCGCACGGTCGTGCCCTCGGCGGCCGCGGTGCGCGACCGGAGGGGGAACATCACCGGCGCCGTGCTGTGCCTGCGCGACGTGACCGAGCAGCGCCAGACCGACGAGGAGCTTTTCAAAATACGCAGCCTGGAATCGCTCGGCTTTCTCGCCGGAGGCATCGCCCACGACTTCAACAATCTCCTGACCGGGATCATCGGCAACCTCGAGCTGCTGGGAGAGGAGATCGGCGCCTCCGGCCCCGCGCGCGAGATGCTCAAAGACGCGGAGAGGATCTGCGGAAAGGCCACGACCCTTTCCCGCCAGCTCCTGACCTTCGCCGACGGGGGCACCCCCGTCCGAAAAACATTCGCCCTGGGGCCGCTGCTGAAAGACACCGCGCATCTCATCCTCCACGGCTCGACGGTGAAGAGCCTGGTGACCGCCCCCGGCAATCTTTGGCCCATCGACGGCGACGAAGCGCAGTTCACGCAATTGCTCGGGAACCTCCTCATCAACGCGCGCGAGGCCATGCCCGGCGGCGGGACGGTCTGGATCCGGGCCGAGAACCATCCGCTGGCCGAGCCGATGCTCCATCTGCCGGCGGGACGGTACGTGAGGCTGACGATCCGCGACGACGGTCCCGGCATCGCGGCCGCGATCTTGTCCCGCGTCTTCAACCCCTATTTTTCCTCGAAGGCCCGCGGCAGCGGGCTGGGGCTGGCCATCGTCTACTCCGTCGTCCGGCGCCACGGGGGGCACGTCTGGGCGGAGTCGACCGAAGGAAAGGGAGCCGTCTTCACCGTGCTGCTGCCGGCGAGCGGCAAGCCGGTCCCCAAGCGGCCCGCCGCCGGGCGGGCGGGCCTCAAGAAAGGGAAAGGCCGCGTCCTCGTGATGGACGACGAGGCCGTGGTCGCCGACATCGCGCGCAAGATCCTGCGCCGGGCCGGATACGCCGTGAGCGTGGAGCGGGAGGGAGCGGCCGCCGTCGCCGCGTACCGCAAAGCCTTCGAGGCCGGCAGGCGCTTCGACGCGGTGATCCTGGACATGACGGTCCCGGACGGCATGGGCGGCAGCGAGGCCGCGGCCGAAATATTAGCTCTCGATCCGAAGGCCAGCATGATCCTCTCCTCCGGCTACAGCAAGGACGAGCTCAGTGATTTCGTCGCCGCGGCCGGGCGCCTGTCTTTTCTGGAGAAGCCCTACACGGTCCAGCAGCTCACGCGCATGGTTTCGGCGGCGATCCGGCGACGGTCGTGAGATCGCCGGTTCAGCGGGCGACGCGGCCGTGGCCGACGATCTCGATGGGCATGGCCAGCGACGGCCCCACGCCGCCGTCCTTCTCGACGTCCTCGACGCTGGTCTTGTAGGTCGTGTTCAATCCTCCGCCCGCGGCCCACTTCCGGTAGAGGTCGGCGACCCAGCCCCGGGTGCGCCCCGGCATCGGAACGAGGAAGATCGCTCCCTTCTCGATCTCCAGAACCGGCAGCCCGGCCGGCACGCGGAGGTCGACGTAGTGCGTGAAATCCTTGGCGGGCACGCCCACTCGGTCTCCTTCCACTTTGGGAAGCGTCAGGAAGACGCCCGTGAGGTCGCGGAAGGTCTTGCGGTAGACCGCTGCGGCGAGCTGGACGTAAGGCATGAAGCCGTTCTTGAGGCTCTTCTCTTTGAGTATGGAGTCGAGGCCTTCTTCGGTGGTGTAGTGGCGGAAGACCACGCCCGCGGCGTCATAACGCCTCACCGTCTCCGGCACGCCCCGGGACGAGATCATGTCCTCGTGCGATTCGTTGTGGCCGGGGTTGTGCAAAGTCTCGGTGACTGTCCCGCGCAGGCTCTCCACCTTGGCCAGGTTCGCCTCGCTGAGGGCGCTCGCCGCGGTCAGGTCGGCCTTCGCGTCGCGGCCGGCGGCGCCGTCCATGATGACGGAGGCCAGGGCCTGGAGCCTGCCCTCGGGCATGTCGCGGATCTGATCGGGAGTGAGATCCCGCAAAGTGGAGTTGACGGCCTCGAGGACGCGGAGAGGCTGCGCCGCGGCGACGACGGGAACGGGCGACACGGGAACCGGCAGCGCCGAGGCGCGCGCGATGAGCGCCTGGGCCTTGCTCGTGTCCAGCATCGACGGCGTGGGCAGCGGCGCCGCGAGGACGAGGGGAGTCATCGAGGGGAGCGCGGCCGTCAGAAGGCTTCCCAGGGCCGCGACCGGGCTCGCCGCCGCGGCGGCTTGGACCGGGGCGCGCACGACCCCCGCGCCCGCGGGCAGAGCGAGCAGAAAGGCCAGCAAGAGGAAAGCCGGGCGTCTCATCTATGGGAGTATGAGCGCAGAGGCTTCCGTCTTACAGGGCCTGAAGGCCCGGGAGGCGGTGGGTCCTCAAGCCTTTAATTTGTTAAATAGGCGTGGGCATGCCGCAGCCGGAGGATCATTCACGAGGACCGATGAACAAGCACGCGCGCAACCAAGTCCTTGTCGCCGGTCTCATCCTCCTGACCGTCATCAGCGCCCTGATGCTCGGCATGGCGGTCAAGCAGGACGGCATGCTGCGCCGTCAGACCTACAACCACGCGGCGGCCCTCCATGACCTCGTCCTCGTGGCGCGCCGCTGGAACGCCAGCCACGGCGGGGCCTATCTGGGGCACTCCGGCCCCGGCGGCAAGGAGGCCTTCGAGAGAATCGGCCCGGAGGCCATGACGCGGGAGATCTCGGAGCTCGCGCGGGGCGACGCGCTTTTCTCATTCCATATCGCCAGCCTCGATCCCCTGAACCCCGACAACGCCGCGGATGCCTGGGAGCGCACGGCCTTGGAGGGCTTCGCCCGGGGGGAGAAGGAACGGGCCGAGGTGTCGACGAACGGCTCGGGGCTGCGCTTCCGGCTGATGAAGCCCATCTACGTGGAGCAGTCCTGCTTGGCCTGCCACGCGCAGCAGGGCTACCGCGTCGGCGACGTGCGCGGGGGAATCAGCGTGAGCCTTCCGTACGACGCCGTCGCCTCCTCTCTGCGCAGGAACTTCATCGGCATGATCGTCCTCGCGGTCCTGCTCCTGATTTTATTCGTCCTGACGCTCTATTTCCTGATCTGGCGCCTGATGGAAAGCCTTTCGCAGCTCAACAGCGATCTCGCCTCGCTCAATGAAACGAAGGACCGCTTCCTCGGCATGGCGGCGCACGATTTGCGAACTCCCCTGGCCGGCGTGGTCGGGCTCGCGCAATTGCTTCAGGAAGAGCCCCTGGGACCGGAGCAAAGGCAATTCGTCGACGGCATACTGGCGTCGTCCGAGCGCATGCTGAGCCTGATCACCGACCTTCTCGACGTGGCGAAGATCAACCGCGGGCGCCTGGACCTGAACCTTCAGGACGCGGATGTGGCGCCGCTGCTTTCGCAGGCCGCGGAATTCATCGCGCCCATCGCGAAGAAGAAGGGCATCGCGCTCGAGACGAAGATCGCCGCGGACGCCGGAAGCATGAAGCTCGATTCCAAACGCATCCTCCAGGTCCTGGACAATCTCCTCAGCAACGCGATCAAATATTCCAAGGCGGGAACGACCGTCACGATCGGCGCCGAGAGGTCGGGGGGCCGGCTCTCGATCTGGGTTCAGGACCAGGGCGTCGGCATCGCCGAAAAGGACCTGCCGAAGCTCTTCCTGGAATTTTCTCAGACCGACTCACGCCCGACCGCCGGCGAGGAGAGTCACGGACTCGGCCTCGCGATCGCCAAGCGGCTCGTGGAGCTGCACGGCGGCACGGTCCATGCGTCGAGCGCGCCCGGGAAGGGCTCCCGCTTCACGATCGAGCTTCCGGTCAGCGCACGGAGTCGCGAAACGCGGCGGTGAAGCGCGGAGCGAGGAGCTCCTGCGTCTCGGGGGTGGGCCAGACGACGCGCGCCTCGATGTCGGCCTCGAAGGCGTACGGCAGATCTCTCTCGGCGGGCTGGAACGTGACGCGGTAGCCGTGCGCGCCGGTGCGCTCGACGCTCCACGACGGGCGGCCGCCCGGAAGGTCGAGCTCGCCGCCCAGGCGCTCTCCGAGGGACTTCTCGTCGCCGGGCAGCTTCCATTCGTGCACGAGCAGCAGGGCTTCCTGCGAGCGGTCGTCGTCGACGACGACGGGCGCGCCCTTCGCGGCGGGCCGGGCGTTCGCGACGACGGCGGGCGCGGGGCGGGCCAAGGCGTTGAGATCCGGCGCGGCGGCCTCCGGGCGGCGCGCTCCGCCGATCTCGAGGGCCACGGCGCAGGCGACGATCGCCGCATATGGAGCAATCAATCTCCAATTCGCGGTTCCCGAGAGGGAGGCCGCCGCGGTTCTCGCCGAGCCCGCGGAGGCCTCCTTCTCGAGGACCGGCATGGCCGGCCGCTTCGCAACGGCGCGTGGAAGCGGCGTTTCCTCGCCGCATGGCCCGGTCGCGCCCGGCTTGGGGTTCAAGGAAGCCTTGAGCATCGCGACCTGAACGCGCAGGCGGGCGAGGGCTTCCTCGCGCTCGACGAGCCGGGTCTTGGCGATTTGCGCGGCCTCGTGCAGGCCTTCGGCGCGCTCGCGCAGGATCTCGGCATGGAGTCGCGCGGTGGTCTCGGGGGATCGTTCGGTGTCAATCATGGCGGCCCTCACAGCATAGCCGCCCGTCGTTAAGGAGTTATTACGACGAGAACCCCGATGGTCAAGCGCCGGTTAGGCCGGGAGGAAGACGAGGTTGTCCCAGGCGGCCGGCATGGACCGGATGAAGGCCGGAAGGTCGTCCGCGGCCAGGGGAGAAGTCGTGCCGTCCTCGTTCAGGGCGTGAGCCGCGTAGCCGAGGCCGATCAAGGCGAGGCATGAGGGCAAGGAGAAGCGTTCGCCGCCCTCCCGGGCCCAGACCTCCATCGCGATCACGGGGCGCGCCTTGCGGAAGGTCTCGAGGCCGCCCGCGATGAGGCGCTTCTCTCCGCCCTCGACGTCGATCTTGATCACGGTCGGGGGGCGGTGCTCCTTCGCGTACTCGTCGAGCGTCGTGCAGCGCACCTCGGTCCTCAGCGGGCCGCGCGTCGGGTCGAAATCGGTGACCTCGGCCTCGAGCGTGTTGAACACGTCGCCGAGGCGGTGGCGGTACAAGGTCGCCGTGCCGCAGCGGTCCCACAGCGCGGCGGGCACGATGCGGGCGACGGGGCCCGGGGAGTTCCGCTCGAGCCCCGCGGCGATCTCGGGCAGGGGCTCGAAGGCGTGGATCTCCCCTCCGGCGCCGACGAACTCGGCGGCGAGCACGGTGTAGAAGCCGTAGTTCGCGCCGGCGTCGTAGAACGAGTCGCCGGGCTTCAAGGTTCGTATGAAGTAGCGCACGAGCTTGTACTCGGGCCCGCCGGGCACTCCCGCGAGGTAGAGGGTCACGAAGTCGGCCTCCTCGGAGTAGGGAAGCCTCATGCGCCCGCCCCAGAACAAGGGAACCTCGACGACGCCCGGCCTCAGGCCCGCCCGCGCCGCGGCCCAGCGCAGGTAGCGCGCGCCGAACCAGGTCAGCTTCCGGAGCTTGCGCAGCACGAAGTTGCCCTCGCTCAATTCGATGAGGCGGCAGCGCGCCGGGAGGTCGGCCGCGAGGGCGAGAAGGCGCGCGCGTCGTTGCGCGAGAGGGTCGGTCATCGGCCCGATTTTACTATTCATGGAGCCGCGCCGGGCGCCTCACCGGTGCAGGGACTTCACGCGGTCGATCCGCTGGAGCAGCCGCTGCTCGAGGTCCCTGTCCCCGCGCAGGCTCGCCGCCTGGCGCCGCCAGTCGAGCACGTCGAGCCGGTACGGGTCCAGGCGCAGCGCGGCGTCGAGCTGCTCCTCGGCGGCGCCCAGGCTCTCCCGGCGTCCCAGGGCCGCCTGCATCAGCGCGCCGCAGCCGGCGATGAAATGCGCGACCGCGTCGTTGGGATGGCAGGCCACGGCGGTCGCTCCCGAGCGGGCGATGGCCTCCAGCGCGTCCAGGCGTCGGGCTCCGGCCAGCTTTGAGGAGTCTTCGACCAGGTGGTTGACGTAGGCCAGGTGATAGCCCAGCTCGCACGGGTTCAGCGCGAGGGCGGCCTGATAGCGGCGCGCGGCTTCGGAACGGTCGGCGGCGCCGCGCGCGAGCTTGAACTGACGATCGGCGGCCGCCAGGCGCAAGGAGAAGAGCGCGCCGGCCGCGGCGAGCAG
>JAQTNG010000160.1 GCA_028714015.1 Elusimicrobiota bacterium
CCCCCTCGGCCTGAGGGCCGAGCAGCGCCACGAGCCAGGGCGATGCTTCCCCATTCTCGGTCTGGAACAGGCCGTCGCGGTTGTCCAGGAGCTTGAGGCGGGCCTCGGCGGGTGCGCAGGGCGGTTCAGGGAAGCGTTGGGCCCAAGTGTAGTCGGTGACGGCGAGCGTGCGGTAGATCGCATCAAGGCTGGATGCGCGGTCTTTGAAGAACGGCCTGAGTTCGGGTGACATCCGCGGCTCGAGCCGCACGAGCGTTTCCTTTACCTGCGCCTCGTCGCGGAAGGCTTCGAAGCCGTCGGCCAGGAGCAGAAGATCGGACTGAAGGGAGGCCAGGCCCTTCGCGTCGGCGGGGCCTTTGTCGTCGGCCTCGACGGCCTTCACGTCCGGAGTCAGGACGTATGTAGAAAGCAGGTACCAGAGCGGGTCGGTGGTGGTCTCGGCTCGGATGGGGATGGCTATCGAGAGAAGGACCGCAAGCGCCACTTTTGTCAATCTCACGGCCTAAGCATAGACCTGCCAGTCGGCTAAGTCAATGCCGCCGAAGGACAGTGTCGAGATTTTGTTGATTTTTCGCCAAAAAGCGGCAGAACTCGACTGGATTCGGCAGAGATTGATTCTCCGAATAGCGCTTGATTAGGGACGCGATCGAGGCGGAACTTCTCCGCGGCGTAGCCGCAGGATCGGGCTTGGGAAGCTCTCGTTCTGCCATCGATCAGCGTCCCGCTCTCTGAATCCTTTCGTGAGCCCGGGCATCTCAATGATGCCGCCTTTGGAGGCGAAAGACATGACCAGAATGATTTTCGGGGCCGTCGCGGGCGCGCTCGCGGGCTACGCTTGGTATCGACTGGTCGGCTGCTCGACGGGAGCCTGCCCCCTGACCTCGAATCCCTATACCAGCACGCTGTCCGGCGCCGTGATGGGGCTGCTCATGACGGCCGGGCCCTGACCGGCGGTCATCACAAAATGACGGAAGCTTCATGGCGCCGATGGACGGCAAATCGTATCCTGCAAGCGGCCGGAGGGAGGAGCCATGCTGCATATCATCGAGAGCCCCAAGCCGGTGCGGGAGGTGGAAAAGGATTTTTCCACGGCCGCGCAGCGTCATAAGTTCGGGGTGCTCGGGGTGCACGACCTGCGCCGGAAGATGAACGACAAAGGGCTGCCCTTTGAGCGGGACTGCCTCGTCGTCGAGGTCTGCAACCCTCAGCAGGCGCATCAGGTGTTGAGCGCCGACATGGCGATCTCCACGGCGCTGCCCTGCCGCGTGTCGATCTACACCGAAAACGGCCGGACGAAGCTGGCCACGATCAAGCCGACGGCGCTGCTGGCGATGTTCAAGGACGCCCAGCTCGCGGCCGTGGCGGCGGAAGTGGAGCGCGAGCTGTTCTCGGCCATGAGCGAGGCCGCATAGGCTCGCCGAACGATCTTGATTGCCGGGATTCCCCCTCCGGCTCGCGCGCGGTTGACTGAATCCCGTCAAATCCGATATATTTAGTCAGGATTCAATCAGGAGGCGTGATGAACAAGCTCGAGTTCGCGTTCCGCTGGACCCATGTGTTCATGGGCATCATCTGGATCGGCCATCTGTACTTCTTCAATTTCGTCAACATCCAGCTCCAGGGCAAGATGGACGACCCGACCAAGAAGCTCGTGAACCCGCAGCTGATGCCGCGGGCGCTGTGGTGGTTCCGCTGGGGCGCGATGGTCACCTTCCTGTCCGGGCTGGCCCTGTTCGCGATGATCTACTTCTACACGCCCGGGATCGGCTGGGGCGCGAACATGCTCTTCAAGGGCGCCGAAGGCCAGACCGACCGCGCGCGCTGGATCGAGTGGGGCATGCTGTTCGGCTCGATCATGTGGTTCAACGTCTGGTTCATCATCTGGCCCGCGCAGAAGAAGCTCCTCGGCGGCACGGCCGGCGACGCGGCTCCCGCTCTGCGCGCGCGCGCCGGCCTGGCGTCGAAGATCAACACCTACCTGTCGGCTCCGATGCTCGTCGGCATGCTCGGCGCCGGCCACGCGGGCATGGGCTTCAGCTACGGCGCGCTTTTGACCGCGGCGCTCCTCGGCCTTGCGATGATCAAGGCCTCCTACGTGCACTCGACCTTCGTCGGCCAGAAGGTCTAGGGAGAAAATCATGTCCGGCATCCAGAACAAGCCCTACGTCGTCGACGAGCAGCCCGGCCGCAAGGCCTGGTGCGCGTGCGGCGAGTCGGAGAAGCAGCCCTACTGCGACGGCTCCCACGCGCGCAAGAACACCGGGAAGTCCCCCGTCATCGTGGAGATCACCGAGGCCAAGAAGGTGGCCTGGTGCGGCTGCCGCGAGTCGAAGAACAAGCCGTTCTGCGACGGGACGCACCGGACCTTGCCCCCGAAAGCTTAAGGCGAGACCATAAACAGGAAGCCCCGGCTCTCTCGAGCCGGGGCTTCTTTGTTTTACGGCGGCGATCGACTGTTTCCGGAAACAGTTCCGGCGGCCTAGACCGGCCGGCTCTTCACGAGCTCCAGGAATTCCTTGCGCGTGCGCGCGTCCTTCTGGAACACGCCGAGCATGCACGAGGTCGTCGTCGGAGAGTGGTGGCTCTCCGCGCCGCGCATCTCCATGCACAGATGACGTGCTTCCATGACGACGGCCACGCCCTTGGGCTTGAGCTTGTTGTTGAGCGTGTAGGCGATGTCCATCGTCAGGCGCTCCTGGACCTGGAGGCGCCGGGCGAAGACCTCGACGATCTTCGGGATCTTCGAGAGCCCGATGATTTTTTTATTAGGCAAATAGGCCACATGCGCTCGGCCGAAGAACGGAAGCATGTGGTGCTCGCACATCGAGTAGAAGCTGATGTCGCGCACGAGGACCATCTCGTCGTAGCTCTCGGTGAACAGGGCCTCGTTGATCAGGGCGTCGAGGTCCACGCGGTAGCCGCTCGTCAGCTCGCGCAGGGCCTTCGCGACGCGGTGCGGGGTCTTCAGCAGGCCTTCCCGCTTCGGATCCTCGCCGAGATCGCCGAGGATCTCCCTCATGTGCGACTCGATCCGCGTGATATCGGGCTCTTTTTTTAAGGTCGGCGCGATCGACTTGATCCGGGTCACAGCGCTCCCAGCCACTCGAGCAAGGTGCGCACCGGCGAGCCCGTCGCGCCCTTCGGCGCGTAGGTCGCCGACTCGCCGCTCGTGAAGGCCGTGCCGGCGATGTCGAGGTGAACCCACGGCTTGCCGTCCACGAACTCCTGGAGGAACAGGCCGCCGATGATCGAGCCGGCCTCGCCGCGGGCCTTCGAGATGTTCAGCAGCTCGGCGATGTTGCCCTTGATGTTTTCTTTATAGTCTTCGACCAGCGGAAGTTCGCAGAAGGCCTCGTCCGCCCTTTTTCCGGCGGCCTTAAGCGCGCTGACGAGCCTCGAGTCGTTGCCCATGATGCCCGCGACCTTCGAGCCGAGCGCGACGACGACGGCGCCGGTGAGCGTCGCGAGATCCACGATCGCCTGCGGCTCCTGCTTCGCCGCGAGGCACAGCGCGTCGGCGAGGACCAGGCGGCCCTCGGCGTCGGTGTTCCAGACCTCGATCGTCTTGCCGTTCATGGCCTTGAGCACGTCGCCGGGCTTGTAGGCGTCGGGCCCGGGCATGTTGTAGGTCGCCGCGAAGATGCCGTGGACCTCGATCTTCGGCTTGAGCTCGGCGATGACCTTGAAGACGGCGAGCACGGAGGCCGCGCCCGCCATGTCGCACTTCATGTCCTCCATGGACTGCGCGGGCTTCAGCGACAGCCCGCCCGAGTCGAACATCACGCCCTTGCCGACGATGGCGACGCGCTTTTTGGTCGACGCCTTGGGCTTGTAGACCATGTGGACCATGACGGGCGGATGATCGGAGCCGCGCGCCACGCCGAGGAACGAGCCCATGCCCATGTCGGCGCAGGCGACCTTGTCCATGACGGTGACGGTCACGCCCGAGCCCTCGAGGGTCAAGGCGAGGTCGGCGACGCTTTGCGGCGTCTTGTCGGACGGCGCCCGGTTGACGAGGTCGCGCGCGAAGCAGACGGCGGAGGCGTAGGTCGCCGCCCTCGCGCAGGCCTTCTCGAGCGCGACGCGCGCGCCGGAGTCCTGGATGACGATCGCGGCCGAGGTCAGCTTGTCGGCGTCGCCCTTGTGGTACTCCTCGTACTTGTAGGCGGCCAGCAGCAGCCCCTCGGCGATCGCCTGCGGGTTCTCGGAGCAGAGCACGGCGACCTTCTCGCGCTTGGAGCGGATGGCGCCAAGCAGGCTGCCGGCCGCGCGGCGGAAAGTCTCGGAGGTCGAGCCTTTCTTCTTGCCGAGGCCGACGGCGAACACGCGGCGGTGCTTGCCGAGTATGTCGAGGTCGACCCGGCAGACTTCCTTCGCGCCGGCCTTGAAGCTCTCCTCGTGCAGCTTGGCGTTGAGCGCGACCTTGGCGGCATTTGAAAGAGCCTTGGCGCCGGCGAGGCCCGCGTCCTCGTAGACGAAGACGGCGATGTCGCGGTGGTCGGACTCGAGAGTCTTGAGCGGAAGGGGCGTCACGTTCATGGGCGGTTCTCCTCGTGTATTAAAAAGGGGGCGGCCAGGGCGGCCACGATCGCGCCGGCGATCGGGCCGACCCAGTAGACGTAATGCATGGACCAGTATCCGGCGGCCAGCGCCGGGCCGAAGGCGCGCGCGGGGTTCATCGCCCCGCCGGTGAGCGGACCGGCGATGAGCGCGCCGAACAAGGTCGCGGCGCCGATCGAGAGATAGCCGAGGCGGCGCGCGCGGCGCTCGTCGGCGGCGAAAACGGCCAGGGCGAGGAAGAAGGTGGCGACGGCCTCGACGAGGGTGGCGGCGCGGTAGCCGATGCCGACGGGGCTGCAGGCGCCGAGGTAGGCCGGCCCGAGCAGGAGCTCGGGGCGGCCGCCGGCGAGGACCGCGCGCAGGAACAGGCCCGCGCAGGTCGCGCCCAGCAGCTGGGCCGCGATCGCGAGGACGCCGCGCCGGGCGTCGACGCGGTGCGCGACGAGCTCGGCGATGCAAATGGCGGGGTTGAACCGGCCGACCGCGGACGGGAAGACGTTCACGACGGTCGCGGCGGCGGCGGCGTAGGCGAGCGCGATCCCCACGGGCCCGATGCGCCCCCCCGTCGCGAAATCGAGGCAAAGCGCGCCGGCCCCCGCGAGCGTCAGCGCGAAGGTCCCGGCGAGTTCGGCGGCGAACGCCCTCAATCCACCCATGTCCTGCAGGAGGATACTATATCGCCGCCGTGTAGATAAAGCGACGGAAAGACCCGCCGATGCGGGCGGGGCGGCGGAGGCGACGTCCGTCGGGGACGGCGGGATCGACCCGCCTCCGGGGTAGACGCGGCTATGAAGACCATGGCCGCGTCAACCCCAAGCCCCTCCGGACGTCGCCTCCGCCGCCCCCTTATATCAGGCGGGTCTTTCCGTCGAGAACTTAACGGCAATGAAGTATTCCTTGAACGTGTCGCGCGCGACCTCATGTCGGCCAACGCGCGTCGTGAGCGCGGCGCTTCGGCGATCCGCCTACGGCGTGCCTTATATGGCGCTAGCGTTGATATAAGGGGCCGGCGGGAATGATGTCCGGAGGGGCTTGGGGTTGACGCGACCATGGCCGTCGTTGTCGCGTCTACCCCGGAGGCGGGTCAATCCCGCCGTCCCCGACGGACATCGTTCCCGCCGGCCCGCCCGTATCGGCGTTAGAACCGGTAGGAGAGCGACAGCTTGTGGGTGGAGCCGAGGCCGCCGGCGGGAGACCAGCCGTAGTCGAAGCCGAAGCGCTGGACGCCGAGACCGGCTCCGAAGGCAATTCCCGTTATTCCGCCGGAATCGTTGCCGTTGAGGCGGCCGTCGTAGCCGGCCCGCAGGGCGGCGGAGAGGCCCTGCTTCATCGGGACGCGCCACTCGAGGCCGAAGCACGGGTAGACGGAGCGGTCGCGCGGGGCGTTCACGTCGAGGGTGACGACGACGCTCTTGGCGATCTTGAGGGCCTGGCCGACCGTGATGATCATGGGCAGCGGGTCGCCGAACTCGTGGAACTTGAGCTGGCCTCCGATGTTCTGGACGCTGAGCGACAGGGCGTAAGGGAACTCGCCCGGCAGCCAAGTGCGCCAGCGCGCCCCGAGGTCCGCGGCGCCGGTCGAGGCGACGCCCTGTATCTTCGAGGTCACGTACTTGAGGCCGATGCCGACGTCGAGGCCGCGCGAGATCGTCGCGCCCCAGGCGAGGAAGACGGCGAGGTCCTGCGGCGTGATGCGGTCGCCGGTCGGACCCCCGGTGTTGTCGACCTCGGAGATGCTGCCGGAGTTCTGATAGAGGACGGCGACGCCGAGCGTGCCCAGCTGGTCGGGGCGAAGGTCGCGCTCCCGTCCGGTCTGGCGCGCGAAAGGCGACTCGACGGGCTGGGCGTAGGCGATGAAGTCCTGGAAGGTGGATTGATAGGAGGCGCCGTGCGTCATCGTCGCGTGGCGGTAGCGCAGGCCCGCGAGCCCGGCGGGGTTCCAGTAGATGGCGGTCGCGTCGTCGACGGCGGCGCGCACCGCGCCGCCCATGCCCGCGGCGCGCGCGTCCGCGCCGAGCTTGAGAAAGGTCGCGCCGCTGGTCCCCCTCTGGGTCGAGCCGAAGCCGCCCGCCGCGGCCGGGAGGGCCGTGATAACGAGCAGCACGACGAATGCCGCGTTCCTCATCTTTCGATCGCGAACTTGACGAGCGAGGCGGCGCCGTCGGCGCCGGTGATGCGCGCGAAATAGACGCCGCTGGCGGTGCGCTGGCCGCCGTCGGTCATGCCGTTCCAGGTGACCGATCCGGAGGCGGAGCCGTCGAACGCGAATTCGCGCACGCGCTCGCCCGCGAGGTTCAGGATGCGGATGACGCCGGACACGGGCAGCCGGTCGAAGGTGATGCCGGCGGCGTCGAAACGGCCGCGGGTTCCGGGCTTCCAGGGAACCGGGTAGAGCCGAACCTGCGACAGCGCGGTGCCGATCGTCATCGGCGTGAACATCGCGAACACCGAGAAGTGGGGCGTGTAGACGGTGACGCGCCTCGCGGCGGGATCGACGGAGCTCGGCAGCGCTTCCCAGCGGTTGATCGTGGTGTTGAGCGTGAAGACCTTGATCGCGGAGGCCGCCATCGGCGGGTTGGAGCCGTCGATGATGTTGTCGCCGTTGGCGTCGGCGTACGGCATCGAGATGCTCGCCGAGGAGCCGAGCGTGTGGGTGAACGGCGTTCCCCCGACGATCGGAACGATCTCGATGATGCTGTTCGGCACGAGGGTGAAGCCGGTCGGGATCACGGTCAGGCCGTCGTTGAGCACGGCCGGCGTGATCGTGATCGGGTGCGTGAAAGGGTCCACGGAAACGAACAGGGTGGCGGGCGCGCCGAACGCGTTGGGCGCCAGGCCGATGAGGACGCCGTTGTTCGGCGCGGGCGGCGTCACGGTGGAGACGAAGCTTCCCTGATACTCGGCGAGCGCCTCGGCGGCGCTCAGGGCCCGGTTCTGGACGCGCACGGAGTCGATGCTTCCCAGGAAGCCTCGGTCATAGGCGGCGGCGGCCGACTGCCGGTTGCCGATCGAGATGTCATGGACGGAGGCCGTGCGCGCGGGCACCAGCAGGACGGTCGACGCGGGGCGGCCGTTGACGTACAGCGTCGCGCTCCCGGCCGCGAAATCGAAGGATCCGATCAGATGCGTCCAGGCCCCCGCCGTGATCGCGTTCGTCGACGCGGCGACGAACCCGGGCTTGGGCATGAAGCGGTACAGGCCGCCGGAGATGTCGAGCGCGAAATTCTCGGCTCCGCCGTCGCCGCGCACGACGAGGCCCGCCCCGTTCGGCTGGATGAGGCTCGAGGGATTGATCCAGGCGGACACGGTGAGGCTGTTGTTGAAGTTGTAGCTGGCCGTGTACGGCACTTTCACGAGCCCGTTCGCGAGGCCCGAGAAGGCCACGGCGCTGCCGAGGCCGGCCGGTCCGGCGACGAAGGTGGGCGTGGAGACGCAGGCGGCGGCCACGCAGGTCAGGAGCGCGGTGTTGTTGGGGCCCGACGAGTCGGCCGCGGTCGCGCCCGTGCCTTCGTCGAATTGCCACTGGCCGACCGAGCCTCCCGGCGGGACATAGGCGGAGGGCGGGGCCAAGACCACGGTGATCGCCGGATCGGAGACCGTGCGCGTGGAGGCGAAGGTGGCGAACGCGGTCCCGTAGACCTGGCTGCCGTTGATCGAGCGCACTTGCGCGTAGTAGGTGGTGCCCGGAAACAGGCCGGTGGCGGTCGCGGTCGTCGCGTTGACGGTCAAGGTGGCGACGATGATCCCGTAGGTCGAATCCGTGGTGACCGCCAGCTCATAGAAGGTGTAGGCGGGGTTGAGGTTCCCGTTCCAGGAGTAGGTGACGCTGCTGGCGTAGGCCGCGTT
>JAQTNG010000161.1 GCA_028714015.1 Elusimicrobiota bacterium
CACTCGCTGGCCGGGCAGGTCGTGGATGATCTGGGCGAGCTGGTCGAGCAAAGGCGGGGCGGTCAGGAAGATGAGCAGCGCCGTGCCGAGGCTCAGGGCGAGTATGAGCAGGGTCAGCGCGTGCATGCGCTTGAGGCCGCGCGCCTCCAGCGACTCGATGACCGGATTGAACATTCCCACGACGACCAGCGCCACCACGAGGATGAGCACGACCACCCACAGCTGGTAGATCAGCCAAAGGCCCGCCAGGAGCGCGATGATCCAGATCATCGTGCGCGGCGCGATCTCGAAATGGACGACGTGGCCCTCGGGCGCGGGTATCTTCATCAGGAGGCCGGCTGCCGGCCTCTCTTTGATTGTAATCGCCGCCCGACGGCGCAACAATGCGTAGTCTTACGGACGATCGCGGGCGCTCAGTCTTTCCAGATCGCACTGCAATCCATCCATGCGATCGAGAAGGTCCACGATGATGCCGCCGGCGAAAACATCGATATCGAGGCCGAGGCAGATTCTTTGCAGGCGTCTGAGGCGGGCGAGCTGCGCGGGAAGGAATTCGGCGCGATCTTCGGCGAAGGCCTCCAATCGAACGGCCCCATGCCGGACGCACTGCTCGAGGAACGAGGACTCGATCTCCAGGAGCGCCGCCAGATCGTGAAACCGGGGTAGATCCTCAGGGCCGGGCTTCATAAGATCGCCTCCCGCAGCTCTTGATACAATCGCGCCGTCGTGCCGTTGCTCTTGTCCGGAATGTCGATGCGCACCGCCGCATAGAGATCTCCCCTGGATCCGTCCTCTTTGCCCAGCCCTTTGCCTGAGAGGCGCAAGCGGCGGCCGGAATGCGTCCCGGCGGGAATGCGGATGCGGATCGGCCCCTCCAAGGAGGGAACCGAGAGCTCGCCGCCCAACGAGGCCTCCCAGGGCATCGCGGTCACGGTCGTCTCCAGGTCGTCGCCCGAAACCCTGTACGAGGGGTGAGGAAGCAGCCTGATCCGAAGAAACAGGTCGCCCGCCTCCGCGCCGCGCGAGCCGGGGCCGCCCTGGCCGCGCAAGCGAAGCCTCATGCCGTCCCGGCTATGCTTGGGCAGATGCGCGGTGATGGTTCGTTCCTGCCGCGTCTCTCCCACGCCCGCGCAGGCCGGGCAGGTCCGGCCGCCTTGGCGGCCCGAGCCGCCGCAAACGGGGCAAAGGACGGGCGCGAGGATTGAGATCCGTTTATCTCCGCCTTGGATCGAGTCCTCCAGGGACAGGGGCAGCTCCGCTTCCACGGCTTGCCCTTTTCTGGAAGCTCCCTGAAAAGCCTGGCCTCTCCCGAAGCTTTGGCCGCCTTCGTTCCGGAACATCGTCTCGAAGAAATCGCTGAAGCCGGCGAAGGGCTCGCCCCCGCTCGGAGGAGAGCCGGGCCGAGGGCCCGCCTCCCAGCCGGGGCCGATCTGGTCGTATGTCGCTTTCTTCTGGGGATCGGACAGCGCCTCATACGCCTCGTTGATCGACTTGAACTTCGCCTCCGCTTGAGGCTTGTCCTTGACCGGGTGCAGGTCGGGATGATGCTGCTTGGCCAGGCGCCGGTAGGCCTGCTTTATCTCGTCGGCGGAGGCGTCCTTCTTCACCCCCAACAACGCGTAATAATCTTTATACTCGATCGACATATTCCCACCATGGTAGCCGCCGCCGTGCGGCGGTACAATCCGGACTTCTACCCGGCGTCCCGCGTACTACTCCGCATGGCCGCGGTCCGGGAGAGAGGGTATCCTCATGACTATGGCCAAGTTCACCAAAGAGACGCGCCGCGCCTCCCGGTATCCGCACGACTCGGTGCTGGAGATCCTCGGCGATTCGGACTCCGTGCCGGCCGACGCCGTACGGCTCGTCGACGTCTCCTCGCTGGGCGCGAGCTTCACCACCACCCGCGTGTTCGCCAAAGGCGCGCTGATTCACGCGCGCCTGCGCCTGTTGAACGCGGGAGTTCTCGAGATCAAGGGGACGGTGGTCCGCATCAAGGAGAAGACCAACTTCACGCTCTACGGGGTCAAATTCGACTCGGTGCGGGGCAGCCGCCCCTGACCCGCTAGCCGTTCTCGGCCGGCCGGGAGTTGGCCGCCGCCACGCGCCTGCCCCATACGAGCAGTTCCTCGGTGCAATCATCGCGGTCGAGGGCGCATTCGATCAGGACCAGACCGTCGTGTTTTTTAGCCCGTTCAATGGCGGCGGACAGCCCGGCGCCGGTCCCGGCCTTGAGCCCGAGGCCGTTTCCCTCGCCGGCATTGAACGCGTCCACGAGCCCGGCGTAGTCCCAGTTTTTAATCGCGTTATAGGGGCCGTCGTGGATTTCGGCTTCGATGGCGTAGCCGCGGTTGTTGAGCAGGAAGATGATCGGGTCGGCCTCATAGCGGATCATCGTGGATATTTCCTGCGCGGTGAGCTGGAAGGAACCGTCGCCGATGAGGGCGACGACCCGCTTCGCCGGCCCCGCCGCGACGGAAACCCCGAGGGCCGCTCCGACGGCCCAGCCGATGGAACCGTACTGCATCTGCACGTGGTAGGCGGCCCCATCGGGCAGATCGAGCTTCTGGCCGTTGAACCAGGAATCCCCGGTTTCGATCACCAGGTGGGTGTCGGGGGTCAGCAAAGCCTGCACATGGTCCCGGAGTTCGCGCACGGTGAGGGGCGCGGCCGAGGCCGCCGGCGCCGCGCCCAGCCGCGCGCGGGCGGCCGGAGGCGCGTCTTGTCTCGAGACCCTCGACGCCAGCTGCTCCAGGAAGTCGTCCAGCTCGACGTTCTGAAAATGGGTCCCGGCGACTTCCACCGAGTGCGGCCCGGCATGGATCGAGCGTTCCTCGTCGATGGGGGCGGTCCAGCCGGCCGTCGTGTAGTCGTTGAATATCGGGCCGGCGAAAATCCGGCAGTCGCTCGATTCGACGATCGCCGCGCAATTCGGGCTGCTGACCTCGCCCCAGTACGTTCCGATGAATCCGCCGTGAGACTCGGGGAAAAGTCCTTTGGCATCGGGCATGACGGCCACGGCGCAGGCCAAGGCGTCGGCCAGTTTTTTAAAGGAGGCGGCCGCTCCCGAAGAGCGGAGCTTCACTCCGGCGATGAGCGCCGGTTTGACGGAGGATTTCAAACGGGCGGAGGCGGCCGCGACCGCCGCGGCGAGCGAGGCCGGGTCGCTGTGCGGTCTTGCCGGCGGCAAAGTCAGGGGCGCGGGCGCGGGAACCGCCGAGGCGGCGAGATTGCAGGCGATCTCGAGATAGACCGGTTTTTTATCCCGCAGGCAAAGCACTATGGCTTCATCGATCATTTGCGGGGCTTCATCCGCGCGGCGGACAACGAAGACCTTCCGAACCACCGGCTCGAAGCAGCGCGAGGCCTGGTAAAGGTCCTTTTCGCCGAGGGTGTGGTGGACCCTGTGCCCCGCGGCGGCGTCATTGGTATTTGGTCCGCCGGAGAGGACGAGCAAGGGCAGGTCGTCGGAGTAAGCGCCGGCCGCGGCGTTGATGACGCTGAGCCCGCCCACCATGTAGGTTACGACGACCATGGATAATCCCTTGACGCGGGCGTAGCCGTCGGCGGCGTAGCCGGCGTTGAGCTCGTTGCAGCAGCCGATCATCCGCAGGCCCGGCTGCTTGATCAATTCATCCAGGAGGACGAGATTGAAATCCCCCGGCACTCCGAAGAAGTCGCGGAGCCCGGCTTGCGTCAGGCGCGCGGCCAGATAGGCCCCGACCGTGGAATGCCTCAATGCGCGGTCAGGATCAGCTTGAGCGCCTTTTCCCGCGCCGCGTTCGCGAAGATGTCGTAGGCTTTCATCGCGTCCGCGAGCGGGAAGCGGTGCGACACGAGCCCCTTCGGATCGATGAGGCCGGAGAGAACGGCCTTGAGCAGCATCGGCGTCGTCGCCGTATCCACCAGCCGGGTCGTCAGCGTGACGTTCCGGCACCAGAGCGTCTCGAGGTGCAAGGTCGCGCTCTTGCCGTGCACGCCGATATTGGCGATGCGCCCGCCGGGCGCGACCAGCTGCTGGCAGAGTTCGAACGTCGCCGGGAGGCCGACGGCCTCGATGACCACGTCCGCGCCCATCCCGCCGGTCAGCGTCGACACCTTTTCCGCCGCTTGGCCGTCCGCGCTGTTGATCGTCCGCGTCGCGCCCAGGGACTTGGCCGCTGTCAGCCGGTTCTCGTCCTGGTCGATGACGATGAGCTGCGACGGAGAATAGAGCCGTGCGGTGAGCAGCGCCGCCAGTCCGACCGGCCCTGCTCCCACGATGGCCACGCTGTCGCCCGGCTGCACCCGGCCGTTCAAGACGCCGCACTCGAAGCCCGTCGGGATTATGTCGCTGAGCATCACCAGCGCCTCCTCGTCGCCTCCCTCCGGCAAGGCATGCAGGCTGGTGTCCGCGTAAGGAATGCGGGCGTAATCCGCCTGCGTCCCGTCGATCGAATGCCCCAGAATCCAGCCGCCGCGGCGGCAATGGGAATACATCGCCTTGCGGCAGAAGTCGCACTTCGCGCAGGAGGTGATGCAGGAAACGATGACCTTGTCCCCTTTCTTGAAGGCCTGGACGCCGGCGCCGACCTCCTCGACGATCCCGATCGCCTCGTGGCCGAGTATGCGGCCGGCGGCCACCTCCGGCACGTCTCCTTTAAGTATGTGGAGATCGCTGCCGCAGACCGTGGTCGTCGTGATTCTCACGATCGCGTCGGTCGCCTCCTGAACGGTCGGCCGCGGCTTTTCGTCCCAGCTGATCTTGCCCGGGCCGTGATAGACCAGGGCCTTCATGATCATCAATTTATTTTTCCGTCGAGATTCAGGTCTTTCTTCACGATCTCGATGGCTTCCGCCCCGCCCGCCTTGAGGGCGCCCATCGCCGCGGCCGCCTTGACCCGGAACGGGATCATCGCGCTGAGCTTCCTCATCAGCGCCTCTTTCTTGTCGCGGGTCTTGCGGCGCCACTCGGCGATGTCCAGGCGCAGCTCGCTGCCCTTCATCGGCGCGTAAAGGACTCCCAGCACGACCCCGATCGCCGCGCCGCCGAGCGCGTACCACAGCGGCGACACCCGGCTCTTCTCATTCTCCATACATGGCCCCCTTTGCGTCTCTTAACAAGGATACGCGCCGCCGCGCGCCGGGACAATGCGGACTTCTACGCGGCGTCGCGCGTATAACTCCGCATAGCCGCGGCCCGGAGGGTGGCGTATCATGGCGGCTTAGGAGAACAACATGAAACGAAGCGCATCGGCGGCGTGGCAGGGCGGCCCCAAGGACGGGAAGGGCTGGATCTCGACGGAAAGCGGCGCCCTCAGCGAAACCGGCTACGGATTTTCGACCCGTTTCGAAGGCGAGTCCGGGACCAACCCGGAGGAGCTCATCGCGGCCGCCCACGCCAGCTGCTTCGCGATGGCTCTCTCTGGCCGGCTCGCGGCCGTCCAACTGACGGCGGAGAGCATCGCCGTCAAAGCGACGGTGAGCCTCGATAAGCTCGACGCGGGCTGGACCGTGACGGGAATCCACCTCGACGTCACGGCGAAAATACCCGGCGCGGACGCCGCTGTTTTCACGAAGGCGGCCAATGACGCCAAGGCCGGGTGCCCGATCTCGCGCCTGCTGGGCGCTTCGGCGAAGATCACGATGGACGCCGGCCTGGCCTGATGCCGACGCGAGTCGACGTCGCGATCATCGGGGCCGGTTCCGCCGGACTCTCGGCGCTGGGGGAAGTTCGTAAAGTCACGAACGACTTCATCGTCATTGACGACGGCCCTCTCGGCACGACGTGCGCCTGCGTGGGCTGCATGCCTTCGAAGGCTCTGATCCAGGTCGCCAATGAATACCACCATGCCCTTCATCTGAAGGGGCGAGGAATTCACGGCGGAAATAAGCTGCGCCTCATGATACCGGAAGCGCTCGTCTGGGTCAGGAAACTGCGGGACCGATTCCGGGCCGGGCCCGTCTTCGCGGCGAAGCGATTGGGAAGCCGTCTGGTCAGGGGCCGGGCCCTGTTCGTGGGGCCCAACCGGCTCCGCGTCGGGAAAAAGGAATATCACGCCAGGCGGGTGATCCTGGCGACGGGGTCGCGTCCCGTAATGCCGGAGGAATTCCTCGCGTTCGGGGACAAGGTCATCACGACGGACGCCCTCTTCGAGCGGAAGGACCTCCCGGCGCGGATCGGCGTCATCGGGATGGGATCCATCGGACTCGAGATCGGCCAGGCCCTGGCCCGGCTGGGCTGCGACGTCATCGCCTTCGACCGCTCGAGCGGGCTCGGCAAGCTCACCGATCCCGCCGTCAACGCTTACGCCTGCAGCCATTTCGCGAAGGAATTCCCGATTCATTTCAACAGCGAGGTGCGATTGGAATCCCGCTCCGGTAAAATCGAGGTCCGCGTCGGCGGACGATCGTATGAGCGAGACCTGATCCTCGCGAGCCTGGGGCGGCGTCCCAATCTCGATTCCCTCGGGCTCGAGGCGGCCGGCGTCGAGCTCAATGCGGAGGGGCTTCCGAAATTCAACGCCGGAACGATGAAGCTTCATGGGCAACCCATTTACCTCGCGGGAGACGCGAGCGCGCGGCGGCCCGTTCTTCATGAGGCCTCGGACGACGGCCGAATCGCCGGTTATAACGGCGTCCGGCGCAGTCAGCGCGTGTTCAACCGCCGTGCGCCCCTCGCCATCACGTTCAGCGAGCCGAACCTCGCGTTGGTCGGGAAGAGCCGGGCCGAACTGAAACGCGGACGCTTCGTCACGGGCGAAGCGAGCTTCGAGCTGGATGGGCGCTCCCTGATACTGGGGGAGAACTACGGCCTGCTTCATGTCTACGCCCGCGCGGCCGACGGCCGCTTCCTCGGCGCGGAGATGGTCGGGCCCGAGGGAGAACACCTCGCGCATCTGATGGCCTGGGCGCTGCAGCAGAAGCTCACGATATTCGAGATGCTCAAGATGCCCTTCTATCATCCCGTGGTCGAGGAGGGGCTGCGGGCCGCGCTGCGCGATGCGGCGCGAAAGGTGAAGAATCGCCTCGGTATTACTACCTTCCGCTCACCGCATTTCTCCGAATAGGCCGCGGGCGCGAATCGGGCTATGATGCGCATACGACGAATACGAAAGGAGAAAATAACATGGGAATGCGAACGGGGATCAAGGGCGCGGCGTGCGTGTATACGGCGATTCTGGCTTTCGGAGTCCTGGGAGGACTGCCGTTGAAGGCCGGCGCGAAGGAGGTGCTGGTCGCCATGCCGATGGCGGCGGAAAACAAGCGGACCGCTTTTCGGCAGTCCATGCGGAAGCTGTGGGCGGATCATGTGATCTGGACGCGCTCGTATATCGTGGCGGCGGTCGCGGGCACGCCCGATACGGCCGAAACGGCGAGCCGGTTGCTGCGCAATCAGGCGGAGATCGGCGCGGCCTTCGTGCCGTATTACGGGGAAGCGATCGGGGCGAAGCTGAGCCAGCTCGTGAAGGAGCATATTCTCATCTCCGCCGACGTCGTGGGCGCGTTGAAGAAGGGCGACGACGCGAAATTCCAGGATGCCGATATGCGCTGGCATGCGAACGCCGTCGAGATCGCCGTCCTGTTGAACGGCGCCAACCCCAATTGGTCCAAGGAAGCGTACGTCGAGATGTTCAACAGCCATCTGGCGCTCACGACCAAGGAGGCGACGGCCCGGATCCTCAAGAGATGGCCCGACGACATTGCGGCCTTCGACGAGCTCTATGTGAAGACGATGCTGATGGCCGACGATCTCGCGGACGGCGTCATCAAGCAGTTCCCCGAGAAAATCTAAGACCTGTTGCCCGGCACCGCCTGGGGAGGCGGTGCCGGGCGCGCGGAGGACGACCTCCGGACCTTGATGCGTATAACTCCCCATTGGCCCCGTCCGTACGAGGGCGTATAGTAGATGAGACATCGTAAAGGCGAGGGGATCATGAAACGCGATTTGTTGAAGAAGGGGGCCGCCGGCGCGGAGGATGGCATTACCGAGGTCCGTCGGCAGGAGGCCTTGATTAAAACAGGGGCCTTGCAGAGCGCGATCTTCAACAGCGCGAACTTCTCGAGCATCGCGACCGACGCGAAGGGCGTCATCCAGATCTTCAACGTCGGCGCCGAGCGCATGCTGGGCTACGCGGCCGCCGACGTGCTGAACAAGATCACCCCGGCCGACATCTCCGATCCGCAGGAAGTCATCGCGCGCGCCAAAACTTTGAGCGCCGAACTGGGAACGAAGATCGCGCCGGGCTTCGAGGCGCTGGTGTTCAAGGCCTCGCGCGGCATCGAGGACATCTACGAGCTGACCTACATCCGCAAGGACGGCAGCCGCTTCCCGGCCGTCGTATCGGTCACGGCCCTGCGCGACGTCCACGATCACGGCGGGATC
>JAQTNG010000162.1 GCA_028714015.1 Elusimicrobiota bacterium
TAAGGAGTGTTGATGAATCGTGTAGCGACAGCCGCTCTCTTCCTGACCTTGCCTTTCCTCGCCGCCTGCGCGTCCACGCCCCTCAACGACGCGATCGCGCGCAAGGATTTCGCGGAAGTGAAGCGCCTCGTCGATTCGGGCGCCGACCTTCAAAAGGGCGCTGATATCCGGCCGGTTTCCACGCCGCTTGTCATCGCGGTGACGAAAGGAACGCCCGAGATCGCCACCTATCTCGCGAAGAAAGGCGCGGGCACGGTCTTCACCGCCGTGCTCAATACGCACGATAGGCCCGATATGCTTGATGCCCTGCTCGACGGCGGCGTCGAAATCCCTCCGAAGCTGGCCTCTTCGCAAAGGATCCAAGCGGCACTGCGCCGGCACGCCGCCCGCAACGCACCGCCGTCCCACGAGAGTCCTGAAGAGGCCTACGCCCGCGGGCGCGCCCCGAAGTCAGCGCCGCCGGAGAAGAAGGAGATGTCTTCCGACATCGACGCGCCCGTCCGCCGCGGCGCCGAGCGCCCCGACGACTTCGCCCTCGTGATCGGCATCGAGGAGTATCAGAGCGTGCCCAAGGCCGACTACGGCGCGCGCGACGCGAAGACGGTGCGCCGTCATCTCGAGGCGCTGGGATTCCCGAGCCGCAACATCATCTCGCTGACCGGCCCCGAGGCGACGGGCAGCAAGCTGCGCAGCTATCTCGAGGAGTGGCTGCCGCTCAACGTGAAGGAGAACTCGACCTTGTTCGTCTATTACTCCGGCCACGGCGCGCCCGATATCAAGACCGGCGACGCGTACCTGGTTCCCTGGGACGGCGACCCGAAGTTCCTGAAGTCCACGGCTCTGCCCCTGACGAAGCTCTACTCCGACCTGTCCAAGACCAAGGCCAAGCGCGTGATCGTGGCCCTCGACGCCTGCTTCTCCGGGGCGGGGGGGCGCTCGGTGCTCGCCAAGGGCGCGCGCCCGCTGATCGCGAAGATCGCCGACACGGCGCCGGTGGGCGGGAACCTGACCGTGCTCGCCGCCGCCTCCGGCGACGAGATCACCGGCTCGCTCGACGATCAGGGCCACGGCATGTTCACCTATTACCTGCTCAAGGGCCTGGAGGCGGATCCCAAGGCCAGCGCGAAGTCTCTGTTCCAGTACGTGATGCCGCGCGTGCAGGACGACGCGCGCCGTCAGAACCGCGTGCAGACGCCCGTGCTCGCGGGGGCCTCGCTCTCCGAGCCGTTGCTGCCCTAGAAGGGTCCAAAATAGTTCCATTTTCCGTCACAAAAAGCGGGGGCCCGTCCGTCGAGGAATTGTTATAATCCCGACATGACCCCCACCGCGACGAAAACGACCCCGGAAGTCTCCATTTTGAAGCAGTTCATCGGCGGGAAATGGGTGGACGGCTCGTCCAACCGAGACATCGTCTCCACCAACCCGGCCGACAACCGCCAGGTCCTGGCCAAGCTCAAGGGCGCCGACAAGACCGACGTCCTGCGCGCCATCGAGGCGGCCTCGAAGGCGTTCCCGGCCTGGAAGGCGACGACGCCGCCCGTGCGCGGCCGCATTTTGATGAAGGCCGCGCTCCTGCTGCGCGAGCGCAAGGAGGAGCTGGCCCGCCTGATGACGCTCGAGCAGGGCAAGATCCTGCCCGAGGCGCTCGGCGAAATGGAGAAGGGCATCACGCTCATCGAGTGGTTCGCGGGCGAGGGCCTGCGCCTGGGCGGCATCACCCAGCCTTCCGAGCTCGCCCGGAACCTGCTCTACACGACCCGCCACCCGCTCGGCGTCGTCTCGATCATCACGCCCTGGAACTTCCCGTTCGCGATTCCGGCGTGGAAGATCGCCCCGGCGCTGATCGCCGGAAACTGCGTGATCTTCAAGCCGGCCTCGCTCGTGCCCGCGCTGGCCGTCGCGCTCGTCAAGGTCTTCGAGGAGGCCGGCCTGCCGGCCGGCGTGCTCAACCTCGTGCTCGGCGCCGGCTCGGCGATGGGAGACATCCTCGTCGAGGATCCCCGCATCAAGGCCGTGTCCTTCACGGGCTCCAACGAGATCGGCAAGCGCATCCACTCGATCGGCGGCGTGCGCGGCATCAAGGTCGTCTGCGAGATGGGCGGCAAGAACCCGGCGGTCATCTGGGACGACGCCGACCTCGAGCTGGCGCTCGGCGGCGTCATGAAGGGGGCCTTCGGCTCGACCGGCCAGCGCTGCACGGCGACCTCGCGCCTCATCCTGCATGACGCGATAGCAGATACGTTTCTTAAAATGCTCCTGGCCGAGGTCGCCAAGATCAAGGTCGGCAACGGCCTGGACAAGGCCACGGGCATGGGCCCGGCGGTCGACGAGAGCCAGCTCAAGACCGACCTCGATTACATCGCGATCGGCAAGAAGGAGGGGGCGAAGCTCCTGTGCGGCGGCAATCGCCTGACGGAGGGCGAATTCGCGCACGGATATTTCGTCGAGCCCACGGTCTTCGACCATGTCGATCCCAAGTCGCGCCTGTAGCAGGAGGAGGTGTTCGGACCGGTCCTGGCCGTGGCCCGCACCTCGGATTTCGACACAGCCGTCGAGCTCGCCAACGATTCCCCGTTCGGGCTCACGTGCGCGTTCTATTCCCAGGACCTCACCTTGGCGATGCGCTTCACCGAGGAGGTCGAGGCCGGCATGGTGCATTTGAACAGCCCGACGATCGGCGGCGAGGCCCAGGTGCCCTTCGGCGGCGTGAAGGGCTCCGGCGTCGGCGAGCGCGAGATGGCGAAGGAAGGCCTGCACTTCTTCACCGAGCAGAAGACCGTGTTCCTCGACTACACCGGCAGCCGCCGGGCTTCGAACCTGTATTAAAGACCAAGCATGACGCCTTTCGCCGCGATCGTGGGAGGGGGAGCCGCCGGATTCTTCGGCGCGGCCCTGGCGCACGTCCTGAGCACGCTGGCCGACCGCGCGGGCGCCGAGGGCCTGCTGCGCGGGCCGTACGGCCCCCAGTTCTTCCTGATCGCGCTGTACACGGCGGTGTTCTACGCCGCCATCGGCGCCGCGGCCGGACGGCGCGCCGCCACGGCGCTGGTCGGATTCCTCGGCCCCCTGCTCGGCATCGCGCTGGTCATGGCCGCTCTGACGCGGTACTCCGGCTGGGGCATGCCGCGCGGCCTGCCGGGCACCGCGCAATGGCAGCTGGCCGTCGCCGTGGTCTACACCGCGGCCATCTGGAGCACGATCGCGGCGCTCGGGGCGCTCAGCGCCGGGACCTCGCGTTGGCGCGGCGCCCTGGCCGCGGTGCTCGGCTCGCTGGCCGGCTACGGCGTCCTCTCGCTTCTTCTCTGGGCCGTGCCCTCCTACGCGCAGGCGCGCTGGAGCCCGGTCTCATTTCTGCCGTCGCCGGTCAATTTGATGGATGGCTTGCTGTCCGGGGCCGGCCTTTGCCTGGCCCTGTCGCTCGACGCCAAACTCCGGAGGAACGCATGAGCCCCAAAAACCCCGTCTCCCTGAAATCTCCCAAGACCCTCTCCGCGGCCGAGGTCGCCGCCGTGCGCGCCGCGCATCTCATGCCGCTGCCCGGCCCGATGTTCGCCAAGCCGATCCAGATCGTCGAGGGCAACATGCAGTTCCTCTTCGACGAGAACGGCAAGGAGTACCTCGACGGCTTCGCCGGCGTGGCCACCGTCTCGATCGGCCACTCGCATCCTCATTTCGTCGCCAAGCTCAAAGCGCAGATCGACAAGCTTCAGCACGAACCGCCGCTGTACCTGCATCCCGCCGTCGGCGCGTTCGCCAAGCGCCTCGCGGACAAGGCGAAGACCGTCAACCCCGACATGGAGGTCTGCTTCTTCACGAACTCCGGCTCCGAGGCCAACGAGATGGCCGCCTTCGTGGCCAAGACCTACACCGGCCGCCACGACTTCATCGCGGTCCAGCGTTCCTATCACGGACGGACCCTCCTGACGACGGCGCTGACCGGCCAGCACAACTGGCGCAACCAGCAGCCCTATCCCGTCGGCGTGTCCTTCACGCCCACCGACTACGCGTACCGCTTCGCCGGGACGCCCGAGCAGAGCACCGCCGCCGCGCTGCACGGCCTCGAGCAGACCTTGAAGACGGCGACCCAGGGCAAGATCGCGGCGTTCTACGGCGAGACGATCATGGGCGTCGGCGGCCTGATCACGCCGGGCCGGTCGTACTTCTCCGGCGCCGTGGAGCTCGTCCATAGGCACGGCGGCCTGTTCATCTGCGACGAGGTCCAGGCCGGCGTCGGCCGCACCGGCGAGCATTACTTCGGCATCCAGCACTGGGGCGCCAAGCCGGACATCATCGTCATGGCCAAGGGCCTCGGCAACGGCTACCCGATCGGCGCGATCATCACGACGCGCGCCATCGCCGACTCGATGAAGGGACTGCTCCACTACAACACCTTCGGCGGCGGCCCCATGGCGATCGCCGCGGCGGACGCGGTGATGGACGTCGTCGAGAAGGACGACCTCGCCGGGAACTCCAAGAAGGTCGGAGACCGCCTGATCGGGGGCTTAAAGAAGCTCCAGCTCAAGGAAGAGCGCGTCGGCGACGTGCGCGGCATGGGCCTCATGATCGGCGTCGAGCTCGTCAAGGACCGCAAGTCGAAGGAGTTCGCGCCCGAGCTCACGGTCCGGGTCGTCGAGTCCATGAAGGATCAGGGCGTGCTCATCGGCAAGGGCGGGTTGGAGGGAAATACTCTGCGCATACAGCCCCCGCTGTGCTGGACCGTTCAGGATGCCGACCGCACCGTGGCCGCGCTCGAGCAGGCCCTCAAGGATGCCTGAGATCGTCCCGCGCCGAGGGGTCTCCCGCGGCGCGCGTCTTTTTCAGGTCCTGGTCGCCGTGCTCGCGGGCATGGCGTCCATGTACTGTCTCCAGAATTTCGCGGCGGCGCAGAAATACATCGCCGCGAGGCCGCAGCCCGCCGTCAAGGCGGCCGCGCCCGAACCCGAGTCGCCGCGGCTGTCCGCGCCGGAGCGCGTGCCGCGCGCCGCGGTCAACCTGCCGAAGTCGAACATGATGGTCAAGCCCGAGCCGGGCGGGGTGAAGATGGGCGTGCAGGCCGTGTTCGGGGAGGAGGCGCCGCCCGAAGCCCGCAAAGCGATGGTCAACAGGCGCGAGGGGTGGCGCGAGGTGAAGCTTCAGTCCCGCCCGATGACCTCGAAGTACGGCTCCCAGGGCGTCAGCTCGGAGGGCAGCGGCTTCAAGCCCATCGAGCACAAGGTTTTGGCGAAGCCGAAGCGCGAAGTCGCCGATAAGGAGATCGAGGGCGCGACGGGATTTCAAACCGTCAAGAAGACGGACAAGGCCGCCGAGAATCTCGTCGCCTCGGCCCTCGACCCCGAGATCGTCGTCGAGAAGCCCTTCTGGACCGAGGATCGCGCGCTGCGCGTCGGCGGCTCCGCCCTGATCGCGCTGGCCGGGTTCGCCTACCTTCTGTCGGCGGGCGGGGTCTTCGCCATGCGCAAGCCGGAACGCGGCGAGGGGGAATTGTGATCGCCGCCGGCCCGGCGAAGCAGCGCTCGACGCTGGGACTCCTCTGCGCGGCCTTCGGAGCGCTCTCGCTGGCCCCGCTCCTGCTCTCCTGGCTGTCCGCGTACGGGCCGGCGCCGCTCTCCTGGACCGCCTCGGCCTGGAGCCGGATGTATTTCGGCCAGTTCCTCGCCCTCGTCCTGCTCGGCTACGGCTACCTACTGGCCTGCACGGCGAAACTGCGCCTCTTTCACGGCGGCCCCACGCTCGACTTCACGATCGGCCTGGGTCTTCTCGCCGTCGCCTCGAGCCTCGGCCGCGCCTGGATTCCCGGCGCGTTCCTGATCGCCTTCGGACTGCGCCTCGCAGACGGCCGCCCCCTTCTCCAACAACCATGACCACGAAAACCGACCGCCTGATCGCGCTCGTCGACAAGCACAGCGCGCACAACTACCACCCTCTGCCCGTCGCGATCGCGCGCGCCAAGGGACCGTTCGTCTGGGACGTGGAGGGCAAGCGCTTCTTCGACTTCCTCTCCGCCTACTCGGCCATCAACCAGGGGCACAATCACCCGAAAATCGTCGCCGCCGCCAAGAAGCAGCTGGGGAAGGTCGCGCTGACCTCGCGCGCCTTCCACAACGAGCTCCTCGGCCCCTTCCTGGAGCTTCTGTGCCATGTCACCGGCAAGGAGCGCGCCCTGCCGATGAACTCGGGCGCGGAGGCCGTCGAGACCGCGATCAAGGCCATGCGCCTGTGGGGCTACCGCCGCAAAGGCGTCGCCGAGAACAAGGCCGAGATCATCGTCTGCGCCCAGAACTTCCACGGCCGCACGACGACGATCGTCGGCTTCTCGAGCGACAACGACTCCCGCGAGGGCTTCGGCCCCGCGACGCCCGGCTTCAAGATGATCCCCTACGGCGACGCGGCCGCGCTCGAGCGGGCGATCACCCAGAACACCGTCGGGTTCCTGTTCGAGCCCATCCAGGGCGAGGCCGGCGTCATCATACCGCCCGAAGGCTGGCTCGCCGCCGTGCGCGAGATCTGCTCCGAGAGCCGCGTGCTCATGTGCGCCGACGAGATCCAGACGGGCTTGGGCCGGACCGGCATGATGTTCGCCTGCGATCATGAGGAGGTCGTGCCGGATCTCTACATCCTGGGCAAGGCCCTGTCCGGCGGCCTCTATCCGGTGTCGGCCGTGTGCGCCGACGACGAGGTCCTAGGGCTCTTCACTCCCGGCACGCACGGCTCGACCTTCGGCGGAAGCCCGATGGCTTGCGCGATCGGCATGGCCGCGCTGAAGGTGATCTTGGACGAGAAGCTGCCCCAGAAGGCGGCGAAGACGGGCGCTTATCTCAAGGCCCTTCTGGAGACGCTCGAGCACCCGCTGCTGAAGGACGTGCGGGGGAGAGGATTGATGCTCGCGCTCGAGTTCAAAACCCGGGTCCGCCCGCTGGTCGAGGATCTGCTCAAGAGAGGCCTGCTCGCCAAGGACACGCACGCGAACACGATCCGCCTGGCCCCGCCGCTGACGCTGACCGAGGCCCAGGCGAAGGAAGCCTTCGCGATCATCAAGAAAGCCGTCGCCGCCTTCCCCGCGTAGCGTGACGTCGACCGTGTCCGAGGACGCCCTGCTGGAAGTCGGCCCGCTCAACAAGGCTTTCGGGGCCTCGACGGTGCTCCGCGACGTCTCCTTGACCGTCCGCAAGGGGGAATTCATGACCTTGCTCGGCCCCTCGGGCTGCGGCAAGACGACGACCCTGCGCATCATCGCGGGCTTCGAGACGCCGGACGGCGGCCGCGTGCGCCTGGGCGGCGTGGACGTCACCGACACCCCGGCCTACGAGCGCGACGTCCACACCGTCTTCCAGCACTACGCGCTTTTCCCGCACCTGAGCGTCTGCGACAACATCGCCTTCGGCATGCGCATGGACAAGGTCCCCGAGGAGGAGATCAAGAAGCGCGTGCCCGAGGCGCTGGCCATGGTCAAGCTGTCCGGCTTCGAGGCCCGCCGCATCCAGTCGCTGTCCGGCGGCCAGATGCAGCGCGTGGCACTCGCCCGCGCGATCGCGGGACGGCCGGCGGTCCTATTGCTCGATGAACCCCTGGGCGCCCTCGACCTGAAGCTGCGCAAGGAGATGCAGCTCGAGCTCAAGGGCCTCCAGCGGCGTCTGGGCATCGCCTTCATTTACGTGACGCACGATCAGGAGGAGGCGATGACGATGTCCGACCGCATCGCCGTCTTCAACCACGGCCGTATTGAACAAGTGGGCACGCCGGGAGAAATCTACGAGACGCCGAAGACCTCCTTCGTCGCCGACTTCATCGGCGGCGCCAACATCTTCTCGGCGGAGGTCCTTCCCGGCGCCGAGGGACGCGCGCACCTCCGGCTCGAGGACGAGTACGAGCTCGACGTGCCGCTGGACGCCGACGAAACCTTGCCCGCCGTCGGGCGGCGCGTCAAGATCGCCATACGGCCGGAACGCGTGAAGGTCTTCTACAAGGACGAGCTGCCCTTCGGGCTTATTCGCTTCGACGCGATCCTCAAGGACACCGTCTTCCTCGGCGACGCCTGCCAGATCTACCTCCAGATGTTCAAGAAGAACCCCGAGCGCCTCACGATCGCCTGGGCCGGCGGCGACCGCTACGCGGCCCACGACGACATGAACGTGCCCGTCATCGCGGCCGTCCAGCCCGAGGACGTCTACATCCTCGAACAGGACAATGGCTGAGCCCCTATCGCGGCGCTCGTTTCTAAAAGCGGCGATACTCGCGCCGCTCATCCCTTCATTATTGGCCGCCTGCCGCCGCGCCGACGACCGGCGCGTCGTCAACTTCTTCAACTGGTCGAACTACATCGGCAAGGACA
>JAQTNG010000163.1 GCA_028714015.1 Elusimicrobiota bacterium
CTCACCAAGGTGTATTTCAGCACCGGATTGAAGGCGGCCGCCCGGTTGGCGGGCAGGGTCCACGGCATCGTCGTCCAGACGACGAGCTCCGCGTTCTCGAGGAGCTGCTTGTCGCCTTTGGAGAGCCGATCGGGCTGACCTTTGCCGTTGACCATCAGGTCCGACAGGAAAGGCAGTATGCGCAGCGCGACGTACACCGAGGGCGAGGTCTTGTCCTTGTACTCCACCTCGGCGTCGGCGAGCGCGGTCTCGCACGTCGGGCACCACAGCACGGGCTTCAGGCCCCGGTAGACGTGGCCTTTCTGCACGAGCAGGCGGAAGGCGTGGAGTATTTTCGCTTCGTACTCGCGGGACATCGTCTTATAGGGGTTTTCCCAATCGCCGAGCAGGCCCAGGCGCTTGAACTCCGTGCGCTGAAGGCCGATGAAGCGCTCGGCGAAAGCGGCGGCGTCCCGGCGGAACTTGGGGATGTCGGTCACGCCGCGCTTGCTCATCTTCATTTCCTTGAGCAAAGCGGTCTCGATGGGCAGGCCGTGGCAGTCCCAGCCGGGGACGTAGGGCGCGGCGCAGCCCATCAGCGCGCGGGCCTTGACGGTCATGTCCTTAAGGACCTTGTTCAGCGCGTGGCCGATGTGGATGCTGCCGTTGGCGTAGGGCGGGCCGTCATGCAGGACGAACGGCGGCCGTCCCTTCTGCCGCTCCTGCAGTTTTTCGTACAGCCGGGCGTCCTCCCAGACCTTCAGGAGCTCGGGCTCTCGCTTGGCGAGGTCCCCTTTCATGGGGAAATCGGTCTTGGGCAGGTTGATGGTCGCCGACCAGTCGGTGCGGGCTTCGGGCATGATCGCAATCCTACAAATTTTGATAGTATGCCCTCCATGGACACCTTCATCGCCGTCTGCCTTGGGTTGATCGTCCTCGAGCTGGGCATCATGATCGCCGTCTTCATCTTCGTGATGCTGAAGGTCAAGGACGCCGCCTCCGCCGTCGAGGTCGCCGCCTACCGCGTGGACCAGGAAGTGCTGTCGGTCGGCGAGACCTTGCGCTCGGGCTGGCTCGGCACGCTGAAGACGGTCTTCTCCGCCGGCCTGTCGCTGATGCGCCGCTGACATGAGCGCGCTGAAGTCTCTCAAGCGCTGGTTCATCGATCCTCAGTTCTCGCGCAAGAAGCAGTTTCTGCGCTCGCTCGACATCTTCAAGGACCTGCGTGACGGGGAGCTCGGGCACCTCGTGCAGGCGCTCCACTCGCGCAGCTACCGCGAAGGCGAGGTCGTCTTCGTCGAGGGCGACATCGGACGCGCGCTGTTCATCCTCGAGACCGGCGCCGTCGAGCTGACCCGCCCCGGCGCCGACGGCAAGCCCGTTCCCCTCTACCAGCTCAAGCCCGGAGATTTCTTCGGCGAGATGGCCCTGCTCGAGTCCTTGCCGCGCACGGCCACGGCGACGGCGAGCGAAAAGTCCCACCTCCATCTGCTCTACAAGAGCAAGCTCGACGCCCTGCTCAACGGCGAGCCTCGCATCGGCGTGACGATCATGAGCCACCTCGCGCGCCTGCTCTCCGCGCGCCTGCGCCGCCAGAACACCGAGATGAAGCCCGTCCCCGCCAGGAATGACTGAAGAGCGCCGCGAATTCCCGTTTCTGCCCGTTTTCCTCGTGGGCGGCGTCGCGCTGTACGCCTTCTACCAGGCGCGCGGGGCGCTGACGCCCTTCCTGCTCGCGGCGGCCTTCGCCTACGTCCTCAACCCCGTCGTGACCTACTTCGAAGCGCGCGGGCTGCGCCGCGTCCACCTCGTGCTCTGCGGCTATATCGGCGCGGCGGCGCTCGCCGCGTTCGCCTACGCGGGCATGAAGTCCGTCATACTCGAGGAGACCGAGATGCTCCAGACGCGAGCCCCGGCCTACTTCCAGCAGCTCCAGAAAACGGCCTACGCGCAGCAGGCGAGGCTCACCAAGAGGCTCCCCCTGCCCCCGAAGATCGCCGAGAACGCGCTCGAATCGGCGGTCGGCGGCGCCCTCAACGCGCTTCAGGAGCTTCCGGCCCACGTTCTCGCCCTGCTCCCGCTGCTCGCTCACGCCCTGCTCGTGCCGTTCATCGGCTTCTTCTTCCTGCTCGACGGCCCGGACGGCATCGCCGGCCTGATCCAGGCCTGCCCGAGCCGCCTCGTCGAGCAGGCGATCCACCTGCTCAGCGCGATCGACACCGCGCTCGGCAACTACCTGCGCGGCCTCATCATCGTGGCCACGGTGATCTTCCTCATCTCCTTCCTCGGCCTGATCGCGCTCGGCGTCGACAACGCGCTGATCATCGCCGCGATCTCCGCGATCAGCTCCGTGGTGCCGTATTTCGGCCTCGTGATGGGCATACTCGTCGGCGGCGCGATGGCCTTCTACCAGTTCGGCACGCCGATGGCCGCGCTGAAGGTGGCACTCCTGTTCCTCGCCATCCGCGGCGTCGAGGAGACCCTGATCCAGCCCCTCATCGCGCGCCACAGCCTGCACATGCACGCGATGACGAACCTCCTCGTCCTGATCCTCGGCGGCGAGATGTTCGGCTTCCTCGGGCTGGTGTTCGCCGTGCCGGCCGCCGGCATCATCAAGGCGCTCGTCACGGTGACCTGGTCGTGGTACTCGAGCGAGCGCGGCCTCGACCTCGGCACGCCCGCGGGCGCCGGCGTTCCCTACACCTAGGGCTTCTTCAAATCCCGAGCGACGCGAAAGCCGGTCCCGCGTTCGCTGCGGATGTCCGGGTTCTCGCTGTCGCGGTTGGAGACGCGAAGGTTGTGGGCGTCTCCGTCCCATTGGCCGCCGCGATCGGCGCGCAAGGAGCTCGTGGACTTGACCACCCAGGCGGAGCCGTCGGCCGGGGCGCCCTCATAGGAGTCGTGGTACCAATCCTCGGTCCACTCCCAGACGTTGCCCGCCATGTCGCACAGGCCCTGCTTCGTGTTTCCCCGCGGCTTCGAGCACACGGGCCAGGTCGCGTTCCGGCCGCAGCCGAGCGCGCCCGCGCGTTCGCCGAACACCGCCCGGCGGCAGGTCGGGGGCGCGTCGCCCCACGCGTAGCGTCTTTTCCCGCCGGCGCCGCGCGCCGCGTACTCCCATTCCGACTCGCTCGGCAGACGGCCGCCCGCCCACCGCGCGAACTCGCGCGCCTGCGACCAGGAGACGCAGACGACGGGCTGGTCGGGGCCGCGGAATCCGGGCGACAAGCAGTTCATGTCCGGCGCCGCGCAGGCGCCCGCCTTCACGCACGCCCGGTACTGGCGATTGGTGACCTCGGTGCGGCCCAGCTCGAAGGTCTTCACCGTCACCGCGTGAACCGGCTGCTCCTGGGGAAATTCGTTCGATCCCATCCGGAAAGTCCCTCCGGGAATGCGGACCCAATCAATATTCGCCCGGTCCGGCGGCGCGGCGCCGAGCAGGAGCAGCGCGAGCGCCGCGAGGATTGGGAGCCTCAAGGCTGAACGTAGGGCGCGAGCAGCAGGCGCAGGTCGGCGGGCACGCGCGCCGGGCGCCACAGGTCGGTCACAACCGCATGACGCGAGTGGACGCGCGCGACGACCTTGCCGCCGAGCTCGACGTCGACGACCTCGCACGAGAACGCGATGCTCGCGCGGCCGAGGTCCGCGATCCAGGTCCGGATCGTCAGCAGGTCGTCGTAGCGGCTCGGGGCGAGGTACTCGCAGCGGGCTTCGACGGCCGGAAGGAACAGCTTGCGGCTCACCTCGAGGTCGCGGTAGCGCACGCCGAGCGCGCGCAGCAGTTCGGTGCGGCCCTGCTCGAGGTACTTCAGGTAGTTCGCGTAATAGATGATGCCGGCCTTGTCGGTGTCGGCGTAGGTCACGCGCACCTGGAACTCGTGGAACTTGGATTTGCGCGCGGCGGGCGCCGGAGCGGGAGCGGTTTCGGGTTCGGGGGCCTTCGGCGCCGGGGTGCCCGTCGTGTTGGGCAAGGTCACCTTCGTGATCGCCTGGCGGTCCTCGCCGAGCACCTGGTTGACCACCGAAAGTATTCCGGAGAAGCCGACGGGCTTGCGCAGGAAGAAAGTCCTGGCGCCGGGCTTGATCCGGCCCTTGAGCTCCTCGAGCGTCAGGCCCGTCGAGAAGATGACGGGGGTCGCGCTCGTCAGCGGCGAGGCGCGCAGACGCTCGTAGGCCGCGCCGCCGTCCACGCCGGGCATGTAGAAGTCGAGGATGATCAGGTCCGGGCGCAGCTCCTGCGCCAGAAGCAGCCCCTGCGCGGCGTCGAAGGCGACGGCGACGCGGTAGCCGGCCGACTCGAGGCCGTCCTTGAGCGGGGCGACCAAGGTGACGTCGTCGTCAACGACGAGAATCGTGCGCGACATCAGGACGGCTGGGCTTGAGCGCAGTGGCCGCAGCGCTTGGCCTTGATCGGTATGTTGAGCAGGCACTCGGGGCAGGCCTTCTCGGTCGGAGCGGGAGGCGCGACCGGCTCGGAGCGCTTCAAGGAGTTGATCGCCTTGATCGCGGCGAACACCGCCGCCGCGATGATCACGAAGTCGATGATGTTCGTGACGAACGCGCCGTAGTTCAAGGTGACGGCCTTGCCCGCGCCTTCCGCGGCCTTGAGGACCAGGCGCTTATCCGTGAAGTCGACGCCGCCCATGAGCATCCCGAGCGGAGGCATCACGATGTCGTTGAGAAACGAAGTCACGATCTTGCCGAACGCGCCGCCGACGATGACGCCGACGGCCATGTCGATCACGTTTCCCTTCATCGCGAACTCTTTGAATTCTTTGACCATGCTCATGGCGGGATACTATCAATAGTATAATGCCGCGAGCAAACTCCATGAAATTCCAGGAATTCCAGAAGAAGAGCCGCTTCGGACGCGAGGAGATACTCTCTTTCGTCGCCGGGACGCTGATCGACGACGCCCCCGCCGGCCTGCCCGCGCTGCCGTCCTCCCTGCTCGTCCCCTTCCACGAGGTGACGAGCATCACCTGGGACGCCGCCTCGGGGACCGGCCGCATCGAGGCCGTGCGCCGCAACAAGCTCGACGACTGGTTCTATCCCTGCCACTTCCAAGGCGATCCCGTGATGCCGGGCTGCTGGGGCGTGGACGCCGCCTGGCAGTGCCTGCGCTTCTTCGCCGCCTGGCGCGGCCTCTCCGGCTGCGGCAAGACGATGGGCATGGAGAACGTCTCCTTCTTCGGGCAGATCCGGCCCTACGACAAGAAAATCGTCTACGTCGTCGACGTGCTCTCCCAGGAGAGCTCCGACGGCGAGACCTTGCTGACCGGCAAGGCGACCGTCACCGTGGACGGAACGCTCGTCTACACGATCGGCTCCGTTTCCGTCGCGACGGCTTTTTGGACCGATGATTCGCCGGAGAAGCCGGCGGCCGCGTCCGTCCCGGACGACGCCCCGATCCGCAACCTCCGCTACGACGAGTTCTCCGCGAAATCGAAATTTTCCCACACCGAGATCATCGCCCTCTCGCAGGGCACCTTGATCGACGCCCCCGGCCTCGAGATCGGGCTTCTCCCCTCCTCGCTGATGCTCGAGGTCGGAGCGATAGACCGCATCGCCTTTGACGAGGCGACCGGCGAGGGCTCGATCTCGGCCTCGCGCGGCAACGGCACGCTCGAGTGGTTCTACCCGATGACGCCGGGCTTCAAGCCCACCGTCCTCTCCATCGACGCGGTGTGGCAGCTGATGGGCCTGTTCCTCACCTGGCGGCAGAACCTCGGCACCGGGCGCGCCTTGGGCTTTGAGCGGGTCGAGGTTTTCGGCGAGATTCTCCCGGAGGACCGGGACATCCGCTACGAGATCACGATCGTGCGCTACTCGCGCGCGCCCAACGGCGACGCGTTCGTGCGCGCCGACGCCAAGGTCCACGCGGGCGGCCGTCTGATCCTCGCGTGCGCGAATCTCAACGTCGGCTGCCACAAGAACATCCGCTACGCGGGCTACCCGCTCCCGAGCGAGATGGCCTACGGCGGCAAGCTCAAGATACGAGAGGAGGCCGCGTGACCGTCCTGACCCCCGAGCAGGTACTCGCCCTCGTCCCTCAGCAGCGGCCGATGCGATTTATCGACGAGATCGTCGAAGTGGACGCCGACCACATCATCGGGAACTACACCTGGAAGCCCGAGGACTGCGCCGGCTACAGCGCCGACGACACCTTGGCCCCCCCCTTCAAGATGATCGAGATGGGCGCGCAGATCGGCAGCGTGGCGTGGTGCATCTACCACATGACGCTCAAGATGACCCCCGAGGAGATCGCCCAGCTGGTCGGCTTCTTCACGCAGGTCGACGGCGTCGAGTTCTTCGAGACTGTGCGCGCGGGCGACAAGGTCGCGTGCCTGGCCAGCTTCGAGCCCGAGGGCTACTTCCGCGAGGGCAAGCTCGTCAGCTGCATCGAGTTCCAGTTCGACGGCGGCCCGAAGGACGGCAAGACCATCATGACCGGCCTCGTCGGCGGCATGTGGGTCCCGAAGACCTCCCCGACTCTCGGCTGACATGCCGGCCTTCGCCCCACGAGGCGAGCGCGCTCTTCTGGCCGCCCTGATTTCGATGAGTTCATGCCCGCCGCCAAGCGCGTCGCCGACTACGCGAACATGACGACTTTGATCTCGACTTTTCTGATTCTCGCCGCGGGCCTCGCGCACGGCGCCGCGACGAACACGTCCGCCGTCGAATCGTTCTTTCCGAATACCTCCATCGCCCTTCCGCTGGGCCAGGGCCTGAAGCTGGAATGGGCGTTTCAGCCGCTCGAGGAAAGCGCCACGGCGCAGGCGAAAGCCGCGGCGTTCTCGTTCGACGTCGACCCGCAAGGCAATCCCTGGTTCGGAGCGGGAGAAAAACGCTTCCTCGCCAGCCCGCTGAAAAACATCGCCTTGATGACCGACGTGCCGTTCAACAATTTCGCCTGGCACGACGGCGACCGGGTCCTGTGCACCGAGGACGCCGTCGGCGGCCTCGCCTCGACGGGGAAGGCCGAGCGCGTGGAGAACGGGCTCCCGGTCCTCAAGTTCGTCCCGGTGGTGAGGCAGACGAGACCGGGCTGCCGGCTGTTCGCGGGCTCCAATGGGGCGCTCTTCGTCGTCACGCACGAGGTGAAATCGAAGGAAGAGGTCGTCATCCGGCTTCTGCGCGTCAAAGGCAAGCTCACCGCCGAAAATCTGCTCACCTCCGAGGTCAAGCTCTCCGGCATCGCGGGTGACGCCGACACCTGGTTTTTCGCGTCAGGAAGGGGAATCTACATCACGACGGCCGCTCTCGGCAAGCACACGCTTTATTTCAAGGCCCCGGAAACGGTCACGGGACTGGCGTATTCCCCCGAAGCCGGCCTGTTTTATACGACGCAGTCCTTTGTCGGGTATGTGAGCCCGAGCTTCCAGCTTAAGTTTCTAAGCTCTCCGAACCCGGAGATAGTCCTGCGCGACGGCAAGCTCTACATCCGCCTAAACCGAACTTTCGGGGTCCTCAAGCTCGAGGGCGTCAACCGGTTCAAAAGTCTGCGCCTCGCTCCGAAGTAGGACGCCCGGCTAAGGCCGCTCCCAGTCCGCGACGCCGCCCGCCCTCGCTCGAAACATCGGGTGCAGCCTGACCTTGATCTTCCGCTGCGCGGCGTAATCCTTCGGCGAGCGGGCCTTGAGCTTGCGCAGAAGATGCCCCCGCTCATGGGCGATCTGGCCGCGGGTCACCGCGATCTTCACCTTCGACCGGCTCCCGCCGATCTTCCGGGCGTCGAACGCGTAGCCGCGGCGCACGGCCTCGCCGCTGACGGCCGCGAGGTACGACGCGATCGCCGCTAAGGGCTTCGGGTGCGCGCGGAACCGCGCAAGCTGGGGATGGCGCTGGTAGCCGCGAGTGAGGCCGCGCAGCACCTTCTGGGCGAGCAGCGCCTCGCGCCACAGGGCCGTGAGGCCGCGCGCATCGAGGTGGGACGGGTGGAGGCTCCACAGTCTCATGGGACCAGAATAGCAAACGCCGCGTTATAGGGCCCCTTTCGCTGGCCGTTCTGTTGCTTTAGCAAGTCAATAGAGCCTATGCCCAACACCCATGAGATCGTTGACGCCAACCAAGCCGTAGCCGACGTTTCGTATCGTTTGAGCGAAGTCGTCGCCATCTACCCGATCACCCCGTCTTCCGCGATGGGCGAATGGGCCGACCAGTGGGCCTCGGAGGGCCGCAAAAACCTCTGGGGAGACGTCCCCTCCATCATGGAGATGCAGAGCGAGGGCGGAGCGGCCGGCGCCATTCACGCCGCCCTCCAGGCCGGATCCCTGGCCACCCCCTTCACCCCGTCGCAGGGCCTCCTCCTGATGATCCCCA
>JAQTNG010000164.1 GCA_028714015.1 Elusimicrobiota bacterium
GAACTCCTAATTGGGTTTAAATCCGTCCCTGTCCGCCGCGAACGCCGTTCCGAATTTAGTTGCCCCCTCCGTTGCCGTTAAGTTTCTTGATACGTTGCGGTCCCCCGCCGCGACGCCGTTGTCGTTCAAGCCGTCCGCCCTGCCTGCAGCGGCGAAATCCGTTTCCGTCATCGCCGCCGGGCCCGTCGCGGCCCGCACGCCGGCCGCGGCCCTGGAGGCCTCCTCCGCGCTCGTCGAGACGGGCCTTTCATTGTCCAAGCTTTCCGTCGAGAAGCAGACCCCGGCCGCCGAGGGTACGGCCGCGGGGTCCTCCGCCCTCCTCCCGACTCTGTCGCGCCTCTTCGACGGCTCCTCCGCTTATAAAGGAACACTCCCCGTCCCCGCCGTGCGATTCGACGCAGTCGAATCGGCCCCCTCCGCCCTCGCCCCCGCCGCCGCCGCCGCCGCCGCGACTCCCGACGCCCAGCCCCCCGTTCCTTCTAATGACGAGACCCCCTCCGCCCCCAGCCGCTCCCGCGTGAGCATCGGCCTCGCCCTTGCCGCCGTCGGCGGCGCCGCCGCCTTGGGCACCTCCGCCTGGGCCGCCGCCGTTCTAGGCTCCTTCCTCGCCCCGTTCATCGCCGTTCCCGCGATCGCTCTGTCGATCGGCTGGATCTCCCTCGGAGCGCTGTCCGGCTTTGCCGCTTTCTCCGTCGAGACCTGGAAAGGCTTCCCCACGGACCTGAAGAACAGCGCCCTCTCCGCCGGCGCCATGACCTTCCGTTTCTGGGCGCGCTTCGGCCTGATCTTCGACTCCGTCCTGCGCGGCAAGACCGCGGACATGAAGGCGCCGACCCCGGCCAACATACTCAAGTACCCCGTCATCGCCTGGCTGTTCGTCCTCGCCGGCTACGTGATGTCCCCGATCGCGCTCGTCCTCGGCGCGGCCTATCGGCTCGTCGGAACCCCGTTCCTCGCCGCCTTCCGCGGCGCGCGCGAGGTCATCGTCGGCTTCCTGCCCTGGATGGCGCGCGTGTTCCGCTTCCTCGGCCGTCTCGTCGTGCGCATCTTCCCTTTCGCCGGCGGGTTCATCGTCGGCGGCCTCAAGACCGCGTTTTACGGCGCGGCGGCGGGCGCCGCCGTCCTCGCCGGCCCGATCGGCCGCGACGCCTTCCTGACCGGATACAAAGCCGCGACCTTGCCCGGCTGGATCGCCTTCCGCCTGACGCAGCTGGCCGCCGTCGTCGCGGTCGTCGTCACGGGCGCCGTGGGCGCCGTCATCGGCCTCCTGTCGAGCCCCGTGCACGTCGTGATGGGCGCGCTCGAGCTGGGCTTCAAGTGGTCCGGCCTCAGCGACAAGGGAGAGGCGTTCTTCACGCGCTGGATGCGCGCGGTCAAGAACGACGGCGCCTTCACCGCGCTGCTCGACCGAGGCTTCCCGCTCGCCGCGGAGAACCTTTCGCTCGCCGTCCGGACGACGCGCGTGCTCAACGGGACCGCCATTTCCCTTTATACGGCGCTGTTCCTGCCCTTCCTCTCGATCGCGACGATCGTCCGCGCGTCGCGCGCGGCGTCCCGCGGCGAGGATCTTCGCAGCCCGAACGGCACCGACCGCAAGAATGAGAAGGGCTCGGAATCCCCGGTCGCCTCGCGCCCCGGCATCGTCCTGCCCGTCGTCCTCGGCACGATCGGGGCCGCCGCCGGCGTCCTGGCCGCCGGCTATTTCCTCATCGCGCCTCTGGCCCTGCTCGACCTCGGGCTTCTCGCCCTCGCCGCTCTTGTCGGCGGGAGCGCGGGCTTGGCGCTGAGCCAGCCCCAAGCATGGTCGGGCTGGTGGGGCGGCGTAGTCTCCGATGGCGGTCAAGCCGCCCGCCAGTCGTTCGGCGGCTGGACCGACGCCGGAGCCCGCACGGCCGCCGCGCTTCGCGGCGACGCGGTTCCGCGAGCGTCCGAGCCCGCCGTCGCGCTCGCGATCCCCACGGTGATCGGCGCGATCGCCGCGGTCCCGTCGGCGATCGTCGGCGGCCTTCAGGCCGCCGTCTCCAAGCCCGTCGCCGCCGCGTGGGCCGGCTTCATGGCCGTGATCACGCAGTTCCTCCCCGCCCTCAAGCGCTTTTTCAACTGGGCCGTCGAAGTCGTGAAGAACATCGTCCCGTTCGTCTTCGGCTTCGTCTTCGGAACCGTCTTCGGCGCGTTCAAGTCGGGCTGGTTCGTCGCCTCGAACCTGTTCCGCCCCGTGCAGGAGATCTTCGAGCGCGAGGACAAGAACAACACCCCGCGCCCCTCCGAAGCGCAGATCGGCGCCGGCGTGCTGATGGGCCTGACGCTCGTCGTGCCCGCGCTCGCCGTGTTCCTGGGCTCCTTCGCCGTCGGCATGATCGCCGGCATCCCCGTCGCCTTCACCCACGGCCTCGCCCTCGGCGTGCGCTGGGCCGGCACGGGCGAGAAGTCTGAGAATTATTTCCGTACCTGGGAGCGCCGGTCCTTGCCGAACGCGCTGAAGCAGGCCGTCGGCGTGGTCAATATTAAATTAGTCGGCGCCGAAGGCGCCGAACTGCCCATCTGGCGCCTGTACGTCCGCTCCGCCAGCTTCCTTCTCGCCGCGATCCCGTCCACGATCGCGCTGGTCGTCTCCGGAGGGGCCGCGTACCTGCGCAGCCTCGCCGACGCGAAGCTCTCCGAATCGAAGCCGTCTGAACTGTCCTCATCCGAGGAAACGTCCCCGACCGCGGCCCCCGCTGAAAAGGCCGAACAGAAACCCGTCGGCAAACCTCCCGTGTGGCTCGCCGCGGCTCTCGGCTTGATCGGCCTCGCCGCGGGCCTCTACGCCGCGTTCGCCTTCGGCCTGCCTCTGATCGCCGCCCTCGCGGGCTGGAAGCTGTGGCTCGGCTACGCGGCCGTGTTCGCCGCGGCTCCGATCTTCGGATTGACGGCGGGCCTGGCCGTCTCCCAGCCCGTGCTGTGGACGGGCTTGAGTGCGAGCGTCGTGGACCACGCGAAGGCCGGCTTCGGCCGCTCGCTCGGCTACTGGACGGCCGCCGGCAAGGCCGTCGGTCTGACGCCCGTGTACGGCGTCGTCGGCGGAATCCTCGGCCTCGTCTGGGGTGTCGCGGGAACGGTGTTCGGCTTAGTCGCCGCGATTGCCGTCGCCGCCTACGAGGGCGCGCGCCAGGTCGTCTACGAGATTCTCCCCTTCCTGCACACCGCCTTCGAAACCGCGATGAAGGTCCTGCGCCGCGTCGTGCCCTTTGTTTTCGGCCTATTCGCCGGCTTGATATCGGGCGTGGTCGGCTCGGCCGCCTTCGGCGCGCTGCTCCTCGGCCGCCCGTACTTCAAGCACGTCGTCGCCGACGACTTCAAGCACGCGGGGGCCCTGGGCTTCCTCGGCAACGTGCTCTTGAAGGGCGTCGCGCTGGTGCTCGGCCTGATTTTCGGCCTGGTCGGCGTCGTCGCGGGCGTGCTCGCGGCCCTGCCTTACGCGCTGACCGCGTCGGTCGCCTTCGCGTTCCGCTTCGCCGGCATCGGCGGCCCGGTCCAGAAGTTCTTCGACCATTGGACGTACGGCGCCCTGCGCGCCGAGATGCAGCGCCTGAACCAGCTCACGGACCGCTTCCAGTTCCCCGAGGGCGAAGCCGCGATCGCCGACGGCTGGATCCGCATGGCCAACATACTTCCCGCCACCATCGCCGCGGCGTTCGCGGCGACGGTCGCGGGCTGGGTCGGCTACTTCCGCAGTCTCAGGGTCGCGTATGTGTCCTCAAGAAACGGCGGCCCGATCCCGGCGCCCGTCGTCGACCAGGAGGCGAGCCGGCGCTGGGACCGGACCTGGGGCGCGTCGAAGAAGGCCGCCTCGTCCTTCTTCGCCTGGGGCGTCGCGGGCGCCGTGATCGGACTGGTCCTCATGCTGGCGACCTCGTGGACGCCGCTCGGCCTCGCCGGCTGGCTCCTCGTGGGCGCCCTGGCCGGGACGGGCGCGCTCGGCGCGCTCGCGCTGGGCGGGATCATCGCGACGGCCGCGCTGTTCCTCTGGATCGACGGCCAGCTGCGCTGATTCGGTGTACGTCTTCGGCCACGTCGGCCTGACGGTCGCGGCCGCGCGCGCCGTCGATCGCGACGTGGACCTGCGCTGGGCGGCCTTGCTGGCGCTGGCCCCCGACCTCCTCGACAAGCCGGTGTCGCGGCTGTGGCCGGCCCTCGTCCATCACAATTCCCGCGGCTTCGGTCACACGGCTCTGTTTTCGCTGTTCATCCTGGCGGCGCTCCTGCTCCGGAAGCGGCGGCCGAAGCCGGCCCTCGTTCTGTGGGGCTGCTATGCCGGCCATTTCCTGCTCGACGCCATGTGGATGAACGGCAATCCGGCCGTCCTGCTCTGGCCGCTGCTCGGCGATTTCCCTCGCCCCGTCCACGGACCTCTCGTCAGCTGGCTCACGGTGTGGTACGTTGTGGGTGAAATCGCCGGCCTGATCGTCGTCGTGAAGCTCGCCCGGCGCCACGGCCTGCTCGAGAGACCGAAGCTCGCCGCCTTCCTCGAATCCGGCCGGCTGGCCTGAACCTAGCGGTAGCCCTGGGCCTGGAGCTCGAAGAGCTTCGCGTAGGTGCCGCCGCGCGCGAGGAGCTCCGCGTGGCTGCCGATCTCCTCGATGCGGCCGGCCTTCAGGACGGCGATGCGGTCGGCCATGCGCACGGTGCTGAAGCGGTGGGACACGAGCAAGGTGATCTTTCCTTCGGAAAGATCCTGAAACTTCCGGAAGATCTCGTACTCCGCGCCGGCGTCGAGGGCGGCCGTCGGCTCGTCGAGGACGAGGACCTCGCGATCGCCCATGAAGGCGCGCGCCAGCGCGATCTTCTGCCACTGCCCGCCGGAGAGCTCGCTGCCCTTGTCGAACCAGCGTCCGAGCATGGCCTTGTAGCCCTCGGGCAGGCCGCGGGCGACCTCGTCGGCGCCGCTTTTCGCCGCGGCGGCCTCGATGCGCGCCTGATCCTCGAGATGCTCGACGGCGCCGAAGCCGATGTTCTCGCTCAGAGGCAGGTGATAGTGCACGAAGTCCTGAAAGATGGCGCCGATCCGCTGGTGCAGCTCCTCCGGCGAGAAGTAGCGCAGGTCCACGCCCCGGAACAGGACCGCGCCGCGCGACGGCTCGTAGAGGCGCAGCAGCAGCTTGATCAAGGTCGTCTTGCCCGCGCCGTTCTCGCCGACGAGCGCCAGCTTCTCCGACGGGCCGATCTCGAGCGTCAGGTCCTCCACGGCCCATTCCGTCCGGCCGGGATACTGGAACCACACGCCGCGGAACTCGATGCCGCGGCTCGGGTCCTCGGCCGGGCGCGTCTTCTGATCGAGCACAGGGACCTCGGACTTCAGTTCGAAGAACGAGAACAGGTTCTCGAGGAACAGGCCGTTCTCGTAGAGGCTGTTGATGTTGTCGAGCAGGCCCTGGAACGTGCCCTGGCTCTGGCTGAACAAGGTGATGTAGAGCGTCATGGCGCCCAAGGTGATCTGCCCGGACAAGGTGACGAGCAGGATCCACAGGTAGGCGCCGTAGTAGCTCAGCGACGCGATCAGGCCCCACAGGAGGCTCTTGAGCGACCGGCTGCGCGCGAGCGCGGGTCCTCCTCGAATATGCGCCCGAAGATCTTCGCGTAGCGGGCGAGCAGAGGCTCGCCGAGGCCGAACAGCTTGATCTCCTTGACCGTCGTGTCGAGCGTCAGCAGCTGCTCCATGTACGCCATGCTGCGCGTCTCCGGCGTGCGCCAGGTCTCGAGGCGGAAGTTCAGCTGGCTGTAGCCGCACTGGACGACGAAGGCCGGGATCGCCGCGCCGAACAGGATCAGGGCCACCCACGGGTTGAAGGCGAGCAGCAACGCGAGGAAGGAGGCCAAGGTCAGCAGGTTCTGAACGAGCAGGAAGCCCCCGTTGACCAAAGCCATGACCCGGAACTCCGACTGGCGCCGCGCGTTCTGCATCTTGTCGTAGAATTCCGCGTCCTCGAAGAAGCGGGCCTCGAGCCCCAGCGACTTGCGGATGATGCGCGTGTTGATCAGGTGGCCGAGGCGGTGGCTGATGAGCTTGTCGACGAGCTGGCGCAGCTGTCCGTTGATCGAGCCCGCCAGCAGCAGGCCGAACTCCGCGATCACGAACGGAAGAACGGATTTCAACCCCTCGGCCGGAGTCAGTCTCAGGCTGAGGGCATGAAGCACGCCGTCGATGATGAGCTTGGTGACCCACGCCTGGGACACCGGCAGGACGGCGCCGACCAGAGTGATCGCAGCGAGGCCTATAGTGCTGCGCGGATCGGCCTCCCACAGCAGGGCGAAGGCGCGCGGCGCGTTCTTGAGCGCGGCGAGGAATTCCTTCAAGCGAGCGCGCCAGCCGGCGGGTTTCTCGCGCTCCTTCATGCTCGGCCTACTTCTTGAGCTTGTCGGTCTCGGCCAAGGCCTCGGCGCCCTGCAAAGAGCCGTCGATCATGAAGTTCTTCGCGTAGTCGAGGCCGACCGTGCTCGGCACGGCGTCGGAAGGAGGCGCGCCGAAGGCGACGGTCACCGTCCGGCCCGGCTCGACGAGGACGGTCTTGCCCTTGGCCGTGACGGCCACGACATGGCCGAACCCGGCGTAGGCCGTGCTCTGGTCCGCCTTGTCCGATTTGCCCCAGAACAAGGTCCCGCGCACGGCCGCGACGGCGGCCGGCGTGCGCACCTTGAACGACTCCCCCCGCTCGAGCGTCCCGCTCAGGCCGATCAGGAACTCGCCGAACTTGACCGCGAGCGTCGTGCGCCGGCGCGACCCCTGCAGGGTCAGCAAAGACTCCTCGCGCAGGAGCACCGCGCCGCGCTCGGCCAGGATCACATGCGCTATGCCGCCCTTGCCGACGCGGATCGTGTCGCCGAACAGGAGCTGCTCGCCGCCCTTGGCCTTGACGAAACGCGCGCCCCCTTCGGCCAGGACCGAGACGGGACCGGATATTTTCGCCAAGGTCGCGTCCTGGGCGGACGCCGGCGCGGCGAGCGCGGCGGCGAGCACGGCGAAAGCGAGTCTGTTCATGGCCGGATTATACCTCTCTTGACGGGGCGCCCCTTGTCGAGCTATACTCCATATACGACTTATTTAGTCGGGATTCAATAGACCGGGAGACACCATGCTGACCATCACGACGAAAGCCGCCGAGAAAATCACCGATTTCCTCAAGACCGAGGAGACCGCGAAGGGCAAGGCGCTGCGCCTCAGCGTCGCCGAGTCCGGCTGCGCCGGCTACGAGTACCGCATCGGCTTCGACGAGAAGAAGCCCGCCGACAAGATTCTCCCCCAGGCCGGCTTCGACGTCATCGTGGATGCCGAGAGCCTGAAGTTCATCGCCGACGCGACGATCGACTACGACGACAACGAGATGAGCTCCGGCTTCCGCATCCAGAACCCGCTGGAGAAGGGCTCCTGCGGCTGCGGCAAATCCAAGCAGTTCTAGGCGACACCCGATGATCACTCTGACCGAGCGAGCCGCCAAGAAGATACAGGCCCTGGCCTCCAAGAAAGGCCTGCAGCCGGTCCTGCGCGTGAAGGTCGGCTCGGGCGGCTGCTCGGGCATGAGCTACGAGTTCGTCGTCGCCGACGAGGTGGCCCCCGGCGATCTCGTGCATGAGGCGTTCGGCGCGAAGACCGTCGTGGACCCGAAGGCAGACTTCTTCATCGGCGGATCTCAAGTCGACTATGAAGATACGCTCATGAAGTCCGGCTTCGTGGTCAAGAATCCGCAGGCGACCTCGACCTGCTCCTGCGGCAAGTCGTTCTCGACTTGACCCCGACCATCCGCGAGGCCCGTCCCGGCGACGACGCCCGCATCGGCGAGCTCCTCGTGGACGCCTTCCTCTCGACCTACGCCCGCAAGATGCCCGAGGTCGTTTACGACGACGCCCGGAAGAACGACCTGCGGGACGTCGCGACGAAACGCGGCCGCGCCGTCGTGCTCGCGGCCGAGATCGACGGGAAGGTCGTCGGCACCGTCGCGATCTTCCGGCCGGGCGCGGTCGATTCCGAGGCGTGGCTGCCCAATTCGGCCGATCTGCGGCATCTCGCCGTCGATCCTAAGCTGCACGGCAAAGGCGTCTCCCGGCCGCTCCTCGACCGCGCCGAGGCCATCGCGCGCGACGAGTGGAAGGTCGACGCCATCTGCCTGCACGTGAGAAAAGGCGCCGACGGCGTCGCCCGCCTCTACGAGAGCCGCGGCTTCCGGCGCGACCCGTCCGGCGACATCGCGAAGCCCACCGTGACGCTCGAAGCGTACGCGCTGCGTTACAGCCGGTAGAGCATCCAGTACA
>JAQTNG010000165.1 GCA_028714015.1 Elusimicrobiota bacterium
CGGTCCGCCGCCTCCGCCGCCGCCTCCGCCGCCGCCCCCTCCGCCGAAGCCGCCGAACTTGGGAGGCTTGGGACCTTTGCCGGAAGGGCCGCCGCCGTCGCCCGGGCCGGAAGCGGCGCCGGGCCCCGCGCCGGAACCCGCGACGACCCTCGAGGAATTGTCGTTGTCCGCGGGAGGAGCCTGCCGGGGACGGTCGTCCGGGGCGGTCGTCGTGTCGGCGCCGTCGGTATTGTCGGCGGTCGCGTCGTTCTTGGGAGTCTCGGGAGTCGTCGCGGCCGGAGCGACGGCCGGTTGTTCGACCGTCTCGAGGTTCGCCTTCTTCGGCGGAAGAGGATCCTTCCGGACGTTCCGGTTGCGGCCGGCGTCGGGCTCGGCCATGTTGCGCGTCATGGCCGGCGTGATCGGCAGGATGACGCCTCCGCGCGCGAGGCGCGTCACCGGCCGCTTCTCGATCCAACGCGAGCCCTTTTCCGCCTTCTCGCCCAACGCGCGGCCCTTCTCGCCGAGCCATTTCGCCGCGCGCTGGAACCGGCCCGGCTTCTCCTTCACCGCGACCTCGGCGTTGGCTTCCGTGCGGACTTCCTCGCGCGCCTCGGTGCGGACCTCTTCGCGCGCCCCGGTCCTGCCTTCCTCGCGCAAATTGGCGCGGCCGCGCTTCTCGTTCTTGAAATTTTCCGCCTGGGCGGTCTCTTCTTTTATTTCGGCCTTCGGCTCGCCCTTGGCCTCGGCCTTGACCTTGGCCGTCTTGCCCTTCGTCTCGCTCCGGACGTCGGCCTTCGCCTCGCTTCTCGCGTCCCCGTTCGCCTCGGCCTTGACCTCGGCCTTCGCGGCCCTGCCCTTAGCCGCCCTGCCCTTCGCTTCGGTCTTGAACTCGGCCTTCGCCAGCTCGCCTTTGACCTCGCCCTTCGCCATCTCGCCCTTCACTTCCCCGGCCTTCACCTCGGCGGAGGTCTTCACCTTCGCCGCGCTCCTCGCTTCGGGAGCGGCGGTTTCGGCCGTTCTCACCTCGGCGGCGGCCTTCACATCCACCTTGGCCTTCGCTTCGGGAGCGACGATTTCGGCGGCCTTCACGTCGAGGGCCTTGACCTCCGCGGTCTTCACGTCGGCGGTCCTGATCTCCGCGCTTTTCGCGTCGAGCGCCGCGGTCCCGGTCTTGCCGTTGGCTTCGGCGTGCGTGGAGGACTTCACGTCGCTGGAGCGCAGCTCGTCGCGGGTCTTCTCGCCGAACGCGTCGCCGCCGCGCGTGAGCTCGCTCCAGAACGTCGACGCCAGGCTGTTCGTGCGGGCCATCACGCCGGGGGGCGGGCCCTTCGCGGCGGCCGCTTCGACGGCCGGCGCGGACTGAGCCTCCATCTTGACGTCGGCCTTCGCGCCGGAGCCCTTGACGGCCGGGGCCGGCTCGGCTTTCGCCGAGAGGTTGGTCTGGACCGCCTTGACCGCCGCCTCGACGGCGGTGGCCTTGACCTCGGCCGGGGCGTTCGCGTCGGCCAGATTCTTGAGCGCGGCGAGCCGGTCGCGCGTGCGTTCCTTGGCGAAGCCGTGAATCATCATGCCGCCGAACGCGAGGTCGGCCATCGCCTCGCCGGCTTTGACCGAGGCGCCGGGCGTGCCCCAGTAGTCGGAGATCTTGCCGATGTTGTCGAGCGCGGAAAGGGAGAACGAGCCGACGACCGAGCCGAGCAGAGCGTACTGGAAGCCGCGCAGGCCGAACTCCGCGACCTTCGCGACGACCTGGACGGTCGGGCTGGCCGCCGCCAGCCCGACCTTCCCCGCGGCGCCGGCGAGGCGCCCGATGCCGGGGATCACGTACATCAAAGGGTTGAGCATGCCTTCGCCGAGGCTCTCGCCGAAGGCCATCGCGCCGCCCCAGAACTCATGGCCGTTCTCCGCGAGGCGCCGGCCGTAGGTCCCGGCCCCGAAATCGCTCAGCGCGTCGTAGCGCTCGTCCGCGCTGACGGGGGCCTTCATCGCCTCGCGGTAGGCCTGCGGCGCCCGGCGCTCGGTGATCCCCTGAGAGGCGAGCGCCTTCTCGCGCCGCTCCCGGGCCTGGATGTCGAGGATCTCCCGATTGTCCCCGCCGCCGATGCGGGCGAGGTACTCCTTGTTCATCTTGTCCTTCCACGCCCGCCAAGCCTTCGGGTCCTTCTCGGGGTTCGGCTCCAGGCCGCCCATCAGGAGCTTGACGCCCGGGTTGCGGCTGTAGCCGGCCGAAGCCTCGAGGCGGTACTCCTCGATGCCGGTCGTCTCGTAAGCGATCATCTGCCCGCCCGAGACGATCCCCGTGTAGAGCGTCGAGGCCACGTCGCCGCAGACGCCGAGGACCTGCTTGACTCCGGGCACGCTCGCGACCCATCGGGAGCCGGTGCCCAGCACCGAGGTCCCGTTGATCTCGCGGTCGATCGTGTCCTTGGGCGAAACCCACTGCTTGCCGTCCGGGTTCCACTCGGCCCGGGAGGGATCGGGGGGGAGGTCGCGGCGGACCTTGAACTCGGTCTTCTCGTGCTCGTTGGTCCACGGCGCCGCGTGCTTGCCGATGATCCAGAAATCCGTTTTGGGGGTGTACTTGACCGGGGACGGCTGCAGCCACACGAGGCGCGAGCCGTCGGCGAGGTACTCCGTGACGATCTTGGGATCCGACTGCTGCGCCTTGCCGTCCGCGTCGATTTCGATCTCTCCGGACACGCCGAACGCCGTGCCCAGGCCCTTCGCGTTCTCGAACTCGGTGGACTGCTTGAAGGTGCCGCTCAGGATGCGCTTCGTGCCGTCGCGGCGCGTGAAGATCAGCAGGTAGTTCTTGTTCTCGTTGATGAAAAATCGGATCGGGGCGCCCTTGGCCGGGTCGATGAGGTCGCCGGTGTCCTTGGCCTCGGCCGCGAGGAAGGCGCCATCGGCTTGCTGAGGCGCCCGTTGTCGTCGTTCATGCCGAGCGCGACGATCGTCTCGTGCGCGAGCGACCGGCCGACCGCCAGGCGCTTGCGGCCGTCGGTCGCGTCCACCAGGGACTTCAGCGCGACCTCCCAGCCGAGATTCTTCTTCCCGTTCTCGAGCAGCTGGTTGACGTGGGGGGACTTCGCGACGATGTGGGTCCCGTTCTGCAGCACGAGGCGCTCGAGCTCGAAGGTCCCGTCGGTCCCGACCTTTTCGACGCGCAGGGAGATCGCGGGCGGGGCCCCGTTGGCGTTGGCCAGGAAGCGGATCTCGCGGCGGCCGTCGAGGGTCGTGGCTTCGAAGCGCCCGTCCTGGCCGGAAAGGTCCCGGACGAACTGCTCGCCGGTCTTGGAGTTCTTGCGCGTGCTCTTGAGGACGGCGCCGTCGGCCTTGTAATCGACGATCTCGACGATGCCGGTGCCCATGTCGAGGCGCTCGCTGCGGGTGAGCTTGGAGCCGTCGTACATCTGGGTCAGCGCGCTCTGCACCTTGCCGTCGCCGTCGTAGCCGATCAAGGATTCGGCGCGCTTATTGCCCTTGTCGAGCGCCACGATCAGCCCGCTGCGGCCGCCGCGCCCCTGGCCCTGGAAGCGCGAGGAGCCGTCCGGGTTGTCGTAGCGCAGGCCCACGAACTGGGAGACGCCGCGGTTGAGGCCGACGACCTGCGCGCCGGCCGAGCCTTGCCCGTCGGGGAAGGTCTCCCAGGGCGTGAACTTCGTGTTGAGGGGAACCTGGGCGGCGACGAGGCTTTCGCGCAGGAACCCGCGGTACTCCCACAGGCGGGCCATGAACGCGCCGAGCTCCCGGTTGATGGACTTGATCGCCGACACCCGGAGCATGACCTCGTCCATCGAATCGAAGTTGTTGCCCAGGCTCATCGAGTCGGCCAGATCCTGCTCCTGCCGGGACAGATGCGCCACGAGAGCGTCGATGCTCGAGAACGTGTTCGGGTCGCCGCCCATCGCGGACACCGCGAGCCGGCCCGCGTCGAGCAGCTCCTTGAGGCGATCCGAGCGATCCGCGACGAAGCGGCGCTCGCCGCCGTCGGGCAGCCGCTCGGCGATCATGTTCGCCGCGCGGCCGCCGGAGAGGCTCAGGAGGGCCGCGTAATCGACGCTTTCTCCGCGCGCGACGACCGGCTCCTGCGCGGGCGCGGGCGTGTCGCGGCCGAGATCGCGGGCCTTGGCCGCGTTCGTGCCGGGCGCGCCTTTCGGCGTGAAGGACCAGGTGTCGGCGAGCGTCTTGCGGATCGCGCCGAAGTTCACGGGAACCGCGCCCGAAGCGACCTTCGGCGTGCCGTAGCGGCGGTTCAAGGCGTCGAAGATCTTCTCGGCATCGGCCGGGTTGGCGGAAGCCCGGTCGAGCTCGCCGAGCAGCGCGTCGATCTGATACAGCGGGTCCTTGGACCCGGCGGGATTGGGCACGGCGCCGGCGTTGGCGACCGCCTTCGAGACCTCGGGATCGAGCAGGGCCGCCCCGCCGGTGAGGCGGAGGCTGCGCGCGATGACGCTCGCGGAACGGGAGAGGCGGTCGTCGAGAACCTTCTTGTCGTTCGGGACGAGGCCGGCGGCGTCGATGCGGGCCTTGAGCTCCTTGCGCCGGGCGTCGAGAGCCTCGAACGTCGAGGGCTGCTCGCCCTTCAAGTGCTGGATCAGCGCCTTCTCGAGCCCGGCGAGTTCCGCCGCCATGCGCTCGCCTTGCGGAGTGGAGAGCGAGCCGCTCACGGCAGGCATGGTCGGCTGGACCACGGCCGTCGCCGAGACGGCCTTGGTGTCGCCGGCCGCGGCCGACAAGGATGCGGCGAGCGCAAAGGCGCACGCGGCGAGGAGGGGTGCTCGGCGGCTTCGGGTCCTCATTGACTTCAGCGTATCCCTAATGGGCCCAACTCGTCAGGGCCCGGGGGCCTACTCGCATTTGGGCCCTTAGGCCCAGACGCGTCGATAGTATAGCCGGGGCCCGCGGCGCGTCAAGGCTTTCCTTTAGAGAGCTTAAGACGGCTTCAGCGTGGCCAGGCGTTCCTCGAGACGGGCCTGCGCTTTCGCGGCCGGGCCCTCGTCCTTGAGGAGGTGATACTTGCTGGCCTTGGGGGCGAGAATGACCAGGAACTTCGCGGGCACGCCGGCGCGCCGGTAGGCGGCGACCTTGTGGTGGCCGTCGAGCAGGAAGCCGGCCATGAAGGAGTGAAGATACTTGATCGTGCCTTTCTTGACGGCCTCGGGGATGCCGCGCTGGTACATGCCGAGCATCAGCACGCGGGGGCGGTCACCGTTCTGGATCATCTGCTGGTAGATCTTGATGTACTCTTCCTTCAGCGCCGCGCGCGGGACCAGGGGAATCACGAAGTCGAACTGCTTCTCGACGACGCCGCTCTCGGGGTGGCGGAAGACGCGCGGGCGCGAGCCCTCGTAGTGCTCCCAGCCGGACAGCAGGCCCTCTTCCTTCGGGTCCTCGATGTCCCAGAGCTCCATGAACTCGCTCTGGAAAAAGTAGGAGGCCTCGTCGTCGGAATCGAACGGGCCGGTGAGGTTGACCGAGGTCTCGAACACGAGGTACTCGCCCTTCTCCATTAACTCGAGGAGGGGGGCCAGCTCCTGGACGAGGGACTCGTCGACCGGGCGGGGGAGCTGGATCGTCTTCGGGAGGTTGGCGATCTTCTTGTTGGTCGGAAGATGCGGGTCCTGCAGCATCTTGAACCAGAAATGGCAGGTGTTGCAGTCGTTGCCGACCTCGAACTTGCGGGCCCCGTTGACCTCGAGGTAGAGGGAGTTGGACTCGCCGTGGCGCTTCTCGACGGCGATCTTGAAGAAGCCTTTCCCCTGGGGGACCTTGACCTTCACGACGCCTTCGGCGACGGTCGTGACTTCAAGCTTCTGCGGCTCGGATTTCGTGGTCACCGTGTCCTCCCTAAATGGGCCTCTTGCAATGATTGTAGCCCATTCCCGCTCGCGCGTCCAGACTCGAACCGGAAATATGCCCGTAACAGCGTTTCCCTATATTAGGGGGGCAATGGCCATGGACGAGCCGCAAGACCAGCAATGGGACGATCGCGCGCTCCGGGAGATCAACAGCCTGGACGCCGCGCGTCTGGCCATCCGCGGCGCGCTCGCCACCATACGCGATCTCCAGGACCAGAACGGCGCGTTGAAGGGGCAGCTCCAGGACGAGGGCGCGAAACGCAAATCGCTCGAATCGCGGCTGACCGAGATGGACGCCCGCCTCGCGGAATGGCAGGAGCAGGCCAAGAAGTGGGAAAAGGAAGCCGCCCAGCGCGAGCAGATGATGCAGCGATGGAAGGTCGAGGCCCGCATGGAGGTTCGCGCGGAGGAACGCGCTCGCGTCGACGCCGACCAGGCGCGGACCGAGGAGACGCTGGCGCGCCTGCGCGCCGACCTCGTGTCGATGGCCAAGGCCCACAAAGGCAAGGAAGAAGCCTGGGCCGAGCTGCGCCGCATGCTCGACGCGCGTGACGCCGACATCATGGGGCTGAAGCGCGAGAAGCAGGACATACTGGCGAAGGTCAAGCTCGACGCCGAGCAGCTCGAGATGCTGCGCGAGGCGCGCGACCGGGAGATGTCCGCGGCCAACCGCTCGCGCGAACTCGAGATCGCGGACAACGACCGGGAGATCGCCGCCTTAAAAAGGGAGCTGGCCGAAGGCCAGATGGCGCTCGCCGCGATCGCGCAGGACCGCGAGCTCGGCGTCAAGGCGCGCGAGGAAGAGCTCGTCAAGGCGTTCCAGCTCAAGGAGGCCGATCTGGTCACGCGCTACCAGAAGCGCGAGGCCGAGCTCCAGGCCCGCTGGTCCGAGCTCGAGACCGGCCTCTGGGCGAAGACGAAGGAAAGCCGCGCGAAGCTCGACCAAGCCGTTCAGACGCAGTTCGAGGAGCGCGCGCGCCAGATCGCCGACCGGGCCAAGGAGGTCGAGGACCTCCTCGCCCGCCGCACGCGCGAGCTCGCCGAGGACCACGAGAAGCGCTGCGCCGAGGCCGAGGCCCATTACGCCGCCGACGAGCGCCGCCTGCTGGCCTCGTGGACCGAGAAGGAGCAGCGCCTGCTCGCCAAGGTGGACGCGGAGCTCGAGCAGGAACGCGGGGCGCTTCAGGCCGCCTGGGCCGACCGGCACAAGGCGCTCGACGCCGAGCACGCCGAGCGCCTGCGCCAGGTCGCCGCGAAGATCGAGGAGCTCGAGGCGACCGGACGGCGGGACCGCTCCCGCCTCCTCGAGGAAGGCGCGCGCAAGGACGCCGAGCGCGTCCGCGCGCAGGACGATTTCGTCGCGCGCAAGGACGCCGAACTCGACAAGCTCCACCAGGAGAAGCTCGCCGTCCTGGCCGAGCGCGGACGCGCCCTCGAGGAGGAGGCCAAGCGCCGCGAGGAGGCCCGGCAAAACGAGCACCTGTCGCGCGTCGCCGCCCTGGAGGCCCAGCACGAGCTGCGCCGCGGCGAGCTGCTCGAGGAGCACCGCAAGACGGTGGAGGCGGAGAAGTTCTCGCTGTCGGCGCAGTACGACCAGCGCCAGCGCGGGCTCGACGAGGCCTACCGCGCCAAGCTCGCCGAGACCGAGCGCGCCGCGCGCGCTCTCGCCGACCAGCACCAGGCCTGGAAGGAGGCGCTGCGCGAGGAGTACCTGCTCAAGGAGAAGGACCTCGACTCGCGTTGGGCCGTGCGCGAGGCGGAGTTCGTCAGCCGCTACGAGACCGCGCTCGAGGACCAGCGCCGGTCGTTCACGGCCGAGGCCATCGAGGCGCGAGCCCGCCTCGAGGCTCAGCGCGCCCGGATCGAGGGCGAGGCCCTGTCCCGCGAGCAGAACCAGCGCTCCGTGACCGACCGCCGCGAGGCCGAGGCGCTCGCGCGGCATTCCCGGGAGCAGAGCGAGCGGCAGGCCGCCCACGAGGCGCGCCTCTCCGAGCTGCGCCTCGCGCACGACGAGGCCCTGCGCATGGTGCGCGAGAAGGCCTTCGAGGACCTCGCGCGAGAGCGAGCGGGGCTGCAGCAGGACCTCGCCAACCTCTCGGAGCGCCTCGCCCAGGCGCAGGCCGAGAGCGACCGCGCGCGCATCACCGACGCGTCGCGCGTGAAGGACCTCGAATCGCGGATCCACGCGCTCGAGGCCGACCGCCGCGCGCTGTCCGAAGCGCTCGCGGCCGTCGAAAAGGAAGCGTCGTCGCTGCGCGCCGCCGTCGCCGAGCGCGACCGGATGCGCGAAGTCGAGCGCGCGCGCCTCGCCGAGGAGGCGAAGCTC
>JAQTNG010000166.1 GCA_028714015.1 Elusimicrobiota bacterium
CTCCCGCGGCGGCCGTCGTTCCGCAGCCGCCGGCGCCCGCCCCGGCCATGAAGGTCCGAGGCGCCCCGGGGCCCGCGGCCGCGCCTCGGGCCGCCCCGGCGGCGGAAACGGCCGCGCCGGCGCGGCGCCGGGCCTGGCCTCTGATCCTGGGCGGCGGCGCGGCGGCGCTCGTCCTGGTCGTCGCGCTGCTCCGGCGCCGCGAACGCGTTTCCTTTTGACGGGCGGAGGCGGCATGTATAAATCCATCGTCGGCGCGGCGGCTCTCTTGATGGCGTCGGGGGAGGCCCTCGTCGTCGCCGCGGGCGCCGACGCGGCCCGCGGCGCGGTCTCGCTTTGGCCGCAAGCCTCCAGGACGGTCGCGGAGGCGATGCTCGAGAAATACGGCCCGCCCGGCACGGTCGACGCCGACAGCATCAGCTGGATCAACGCCGGCGGCTGGAAGAAGACGACCGTCCGCCGCCTTCCGCGCGAGGGGGAGGGCGTTCTCGAGCAGGCGATCGGCTACGACGTGCCGCAGGAGAAGCGGGCGGCCCTGGCGAAGCTCGACATCGCGATGAAGGTCAATCAGGCGGACAAGGTGCTGAGCGTGGCGAGCGAGTCCGAGGCGGCGAACTTCCTGGCCATGAACCTCATCGACGAGGTCGTTCGCGGGAAGAGGACGCCCGAGGACGCGCGCGCGTTCTACCAGACGACGCTGAGGCTGTCCGCCTCCGGGAAGAGCTCGCCTTACATGCAGGGCCTGCTGTTCCGGCGCTGATGCGTCATCGAAGTCCGCGCGGGAGGATCCTTCCGCTGCTGCTTCTCGCGGCGGCGCTCCCCGCCGGCGCCCAGATCGACTCCGAACGAAGGCAGCTGCTGCAGCTGGGCTTCAATCAGGCGCTCGACCGCCGGGGGCCGCTGGCCGCCTATGTCTATTACTACCTGAACGTGCCCCGCTTCCTCTCGCCGAAGCGCGCCTTGAGATTGGTCCTGGCGCCCGGCTACGCCGACTCCGAGCTCGGGTTTAAAAAGGCTCTCGGGGACAAGACGGATCTTGGCCTCGGGCTGGCGGGAGGCGCCTTCGCCGACAGCCACACCGAGATCCGGCGGGACCGGTTCGTGAAGGAGGAGTCCTACCGGGGGGACGGGGCCCGCGCCTCCCTGAGCCTTTACCATGATTTCCCGCCCCGCGGTCCCGTGCCGCTGGCCGGCCTGCTCCGCGTCGAGAGCCATTACTCCAAGTTCGCGCGGGACAGCACGACCGACCCGGGGTTCGCCATGCCCGAGGCCCAAACCGAGGTCAATGCGCGGGCCGGTTTGCGCCTGGGCGGAAGGGAGCCTTTTCTCATTCCCCACGTGGCGATGGAGGTCTCCGCGTGGTACGAGGGCCGCTGGCGGCTCGCGCCGATGGATTACGGCTACGGCGGCGACCGCCGCATCGAGCCCAATTCCCAGCTGTTCTGGGGCCGGACCCTGCTCATCTACAACGAGCCGAACTCGCCCGATCGCTTCATCGCGGCCCTGAGCGGCGGGACGAGCATCCGCGCCGACCGCTTCAGCGCCTACCGGCTGGGGGGGGATTTGCCGATGGCCGCGGAATTCCCGCTCTCCTTGCCCGGGTACTATTACGAGGAGATCAGCGCCCGGCGCTACGCGCTCCTCGGCGGCAGCTACATCGTCCCTTTGAGCCGCGACAAGAAGACCTGGACGGGGAGCGTCACGGCGTCCACGGCCTTGGTCGAATACGCCCCGGGCTTCGGCCAGCGCGGCAAGACGCACTCCGGCGTCGGCCTCGGCGCCGCGTATGTGTCGCATTCGAGGGCCTGGCAGGTCCTGACCGGCTACGGCTACGGGTTCAACGCCGCGCGCGGCAACGGCAACGGCGGCCACACCGTCGGCTTGCTCGTGCAATTCGACTTCCAGCGCGCCGAGGTGCCCTTCTTCCATCCCACCGATCCCAACCGCGGCCTCCATCACATCCTGCGCGACCAGCAGTCTCTTCCGCTGCCGGCGAAGCTCCTGCCGAGGCGCTAGGAGTTCGCGTCCCGCTCCTCATCGGCTTTATTTCGATTTTCATTCTCTCGACGGGGGTTTTGAGCACCTTTATGCGCAAAACCCCAAAGGGCGAAATGAAAATGTTCAAAGAGACGACCGCCTATCCGAGCCCTGGGCGGGACCTGGAGCCGGCTGCCGAAGAGGTTCGGCTCGGCCGCCACGGCGCGCCGCCGGCTGGCGCTGTGGCAGAGGGGTGATCGACTGGAGCGCGCCTGGCGCGACAGCCTTCGCTCATTGTCCGTTCCAAAAAGATTGACAGCGCGTCCATGGGTTCGGCGTCCTCATCCTGCTAGTTTGGGAAAGAACGCTGTGGAGGATGCATCGGATGAAGGAAGCTCCCGCGGTTCCCGCGGCGACCAAACGGGCCCATCTCGCCGCTTTTCTGGGCGCGCTGTTCGCCTGCTTCGGCGTCGTTGTATGGATGATAGGGCCGTATCTCCTGTCGCTGTTCCTGGGCGGGACGCTGGCCATGGTCGCCTATCCGGTGCATCGCCGGCTCCGGGCGTGGGCTTGGGGCCCCCGGACGGCCGCGAGCGCGGTCACCGCTCTCATGCTGCTGCTGGTCGTGGCACCCCTGACCGGCTTCGGGGTCAGGGCCGCGAGGCAGGGGGTCGCCATCGGCCGGGAGCTGGCCGAGCTCAAGGAGTTCTCTCCGAAGGCGATCACCGCCGCCCTGAGCCGCTGGCAGCTGGTCAGGACGGTGATCGGCGACCCCGAGTCGGTCAACGCGAGCCTCAAGAGCGCGATCCAGGCCGCCGGGCAGTTCGCCGCCGCGGCCGTCCTGACGATAGGCGCGGGCGTCCCGGAATTCCTCCTTCAGCTCATACTGGCTCTCTTCGCCTTCTATTTCTTCCTGCGGGACGGCGAGAGGTTCATGGACTGGCTTCTCGGCCTCGGCGTGTTCGACCGGGACGTTCAGGAGCGGCTGGTCGATTCGTTCCGGGACACCACGATCTCCGCCGTCCTGGCCGGCCTCGCCGCCGCCGTTTCCCAGGCCGCCCTGATCGTGATCGGGTTCCTGCTCCTCGACGTGCCCGGCGCGTTTTTAGCCGGAGGGCTGACCTTCATCTTCGCGTGGATACCGATGCTCGGCTCCGTGCCGGCTTCGCTGGCGGGGCTGCTCTATCTCTACGCGCAGGGGACGCCGGTCAAGATGGCGATGATGATCGCGCTGGGGCTCGCGGCGGGCGTCATCGACAATCTGGTTCGGCCCCTGGTCCTCAAGGGCCGGGGCGACATGCATCCGCTGGTGGGGCTCGTCGCCATCGTCGGCGGCATCTCGATGTTCGGGATCATGGGCGTCTTCATCGGGCCGATCATGGCGGCGATGCTCCTCGCGCTGCTCCAGATCTGGCCGGTCGTCGCGGGCCGGTTCGGGATCGTCTCGACGCCGGGCCGGTGAAAAGCCCCGCGCTTCATCGGCCGTGCCAATTACCTTCACCCGGCCTCTATGGGAAAGGGCGCTCGAGCCTCGTATAGTGCGTCGTATTCAGACGGGCAAGGAGGCGACATGAATCATTCCATCACGGCCGCGCTGGCGTTGCTGGTGACGTTGGCGGGCGCCCGGGCGGGCGCGGAGACGGTAAAAACCGATGTGGAGCCCCGGCTGCAGATCAGCCGGTTCTCCGGAAAGATCGAGGTCGAGACGCCGAACCGGAAGGAGAGCGTTCCCGGGCAGAAGCTGCCTTACATCCGTTCCGGCTCGATCGTGCGCGTCGTCTCGGGCACGGCCGAGTTCCAGTCGGACCTGCACGCGATCGTGCGCGCCGGCAAGGGCGACGCGTTCCATTACACGGCGGCCAAGCCGGAGAGCGGCCGGCGGGGCTCCATGAGCATCACGGCGATCGAAACCGAGCCGAAGGCGCTCGAGGTCGCGGTGGGCGGCGAGAAGTTCCAGTTGAAAAAGGGCGGGCGCCTCACCGTCGCCGCCGCCGACCCGGGCGAGGTGAACGTCCAGTCCGAACGGGGCGACGTCAAGATCGCGGCCGGCAGCACGGCCAAGGACGGCACGGTCCGTGCCTCGGCCCACACGATGTCCGCGGGGGAGTCCCTCATCATTCCCGTGCGGGAGGCGGCCGGGTTTGAAGGCGCCGCGATGAGCCTGGCCGGCGTGAGCGTCGTCCGCAAGAACGACACGACCTTCACGGCCTCGGGCGAAGGCCGCCCGGAGTCCGCGAGCCAGGCGAGCGTCGACGAGGCCCGGAGCGCGGTCGCGCAATGGCCCTCGGGCTCCAAAATGGTCGCGGAGGCGATGATCGAGAAATACGGCCCGCCCAGCAAGGTCGACGCCGTCAAGATGAGCTGGAACGACAACGGCGCCTGGAAGAAGACGACCGTCTACCGCATTCCGAGCGCGGGGCAGGACGTCCTCGAGCAGACGATCGGCTACGACGTGCCGTCGAACAAGCGCGCGGACCTGTCGAAGCTCGACCTCGCGCTGAAAGTCAATCCGGCGGACAAGGAGATGTCGGTGACGAGCGAGTCCGAGGAGACGAACTTCCTGGCCATGAACCTCGCCGACGAGGTCATCCAGGAGAAGAGGTCGCCCGAGGACGCGCGCGAGTTCTACCTGACGACGGTGAAGCTGTCCCAATCCGGGAAAAGCTCGCCTTACACGCGGAGCCTTCTCTTCCGGCCCTAAAAGATCGACGGCGGATCGGGGGCGCGCGGAGCGATCCGCGCGCCCCCCGGTCCTCCGGGGCCGGGCCGTCTAGGCGCGCGGCGCCCGCCGGGCGTCCTCAAGGGTAGCCGAGGGCGGGGCGTTTATCCTATTTTGTCGGGGCATGCTTCCGACGAAGGACCGGAGTACCCTTTTTTGGGCCGCGGCCGCGGCCGCGCTCGCCTTGATCGGCCCGGCGCTCCTGCGCGGAGAGGGCCTGCTGGCGACCGCCGCGCTGTGGCGGGTGCCGCCGTGGAACGCGATCCTCCCGCCGCGTCCGGGCGCCGGGCTGCTGGCCGATCAGCTTCTCTATCTGGCCCCCTGGCGGCAATTCATGCGCGAGGAATTCCTGGCGGGCCATTTCCCGCTGTGGAATCCCTACATTCTCGCCGGCGTGCCGTTCGCGGCCTGCATTCAGGCCGCGCCGTTCTACCCGCTGAATGCCGGCCTGCTGTGGCTGCCCGCCGTCCCGTTCACTTTGGTCGCGGCATTCCTTAAAATTTTTTGCGCGGGCGTTTTCACCGGCCTTCATCTGCGCCGTCTGGGCGCCTCCGAGCGCGGCGCCGTCCTGAGCGGCGTCGTTTTTTCCCTCGGCGGCTTCATGGTCGCCTGGCTCGGCCATCCTCAGACCAACACCGCCTGCCTTCTGCCCGCGCTGTTCTGGGCGCTGGGCCGTCTGTCCGATCGGGGCTCGTTTCGGAACGCCTCCCTGCTCGGCCTTTTCGCCGGATTGGCGCTTCTCGGCGGACATCCTCCGACGATGCTTCAGGTGCTCGGGGCGGCGGCGGCTTACGCCGTCTTCCTGGCCGCGCGCGCCCCGCGCGCGGACCGGACGCGCTTCATCGGTCTCGCGCTGCTCGCCGTGCCTCTCGGCGCGTGCCTGGCCGCGCCGGCGCTTCTTCCCTATCTCGAGTACCACGGCCTGAGCTCGACGGCCGCGGCCTCTTCGGGCCTGGCGCGCTGGGGCACGCGCCTGTCGCCGTGGCTGCTCCTCCATCTGCTCATGCCGCTGGCCTCCGGCTCGCCCGCGCGCGGCGCCGAGATTCTGGCGGGGGTGTTCGGCCTCGGGCCGGAAAGCAATTTCATCGAGCGCGCGGCCTGGACCGGGCTGATCCCGCTCGGCTTCGCCGCGCTGGCCGTCGTCCGCCGCCGCCGCCACGGGGAGGTCCTCTTTCACGCCGGCCTGGCGCTGTTCGGCCTGCTGGCCGCGCTCGGCGCGCCGCCCCTTCCCCGGCTGTGGAGCGTCCTTCCCGGCTATTCGTCGGTGAACCCGACGCGGCTCCTGCTTTTGTGGAGCTTCGGCGTCGCCGTGCTCGCGGGCCTGGGCGCGGATCTCGATCCCGCGGATTTCCCGGCCGGGGACCGGCGCCTTCTCCGGTGGATCCTGTGGCCGCCCGCCGTCCTCGCGGCGTCCGCGTATTGGGTCATGGTCTGGAGGTCTCTCGCCGAGCTTCGCTTGGGCGAGGTGCTGTTCGTGGGCGCAGCCATGAGCCTCTTCCTCGCGGAATGCTTCGCGACGCAGCGGCTGTTCGATCCAAGGCGGCGCGCCTGGGCGCCGTGGCTGGCGGGCCTGTTCTGCCTGCTCCCCGCGCTCGACGTCAATCCGTCGGCGCCCGCGTCCACCTTCTACCCGGAGACCCCGGCGCTCGCGGCGATGAAGGACGCCGTGGGCGAGGGGCGCGTGTTCGCGCTCGGCCGGGCGCTCGAGCCGAACCTGGGCATGCCGGGGCGTCTGCGCGACGCCCGCGGCCGCGACTTCACCGCGCCCCGGCGCTACGAGCGGCTCGTCACCGGCCGGACGGGCGACTTCGATTTTTATTCGGGAGCGCCGGAGATGCCGCTCAACGCGGCCCTGCTCGCCGTCGGCGTCGTGGGGGCCACGGAGAAGACCGTCTCGGCCGCGCCGCAGGGCTGGAAGAAAATTCACGAGGGGGACCTGTTCGTCTTCCGCTCGCCCGCCGCCGCCCGGCGCGCGCTGTTCGTGCCCGCGGCCCGCGCGGGCGGAACGGAGGAGGTCCTCGCCGCCGTCCGGGCGCCGGGCTTCGATCCCGCGCGGCTGGCGTGGTTCGACGACGGCGACGTTTCCGCGCATCCTCCCGGCGTGAAGGGAACGGCCCGCATCGTGGAGGACGGCGCGGACTCGGTGATCGTCGAAGCGGAATGCGACGGGCCGGGATGGCTGGTGCTCCTCGACAACTGGTTCCCCGGCTGGGAGGCGACGGTGAACGGCGAGCGCGCCCGCGTGCGCCGCGCCGACTACGCCTTCCGCGCCGTCGCGGTTCCCGGCGGCAGGTCCGTCGTGCGCTTCGACTACCGCCCGTCGTCGGTGGGGCTCGGCCTGATCCTCGCGCTTTTCTCGGCGCTGGCGCTGGCCGCCGCGTGGATCATCCCCGGCTGAGCCCGGGCCGGGAGACAAACCGTTCGCGACAAGATCGTGACGCTCCCGCCATGGAATCTTCCCGCGTCATCTGCCATCCTCCAGAAGGAATCCGTCGTTTCCGCCGCCGGCGGAAGGGGGATCTCATGGGAATGCTGCTCGGCTTGGCCATCCTGGTCCTGGACGTGATGGCCGTCATCGACGTCTTTAACAGCCCGAAAGATTCCGAGAAGAAGCTTCTTTGGGTGATCCTCATCGTCGTTCTGCCGTTTTTAGGGCCCCTGCTCTACTTCCTGTTCGCCCGGAGCGGCTCCGGCCTCGGACGCCGGGGGATTTTCCGATGAACGGGGGCCGTTAGAGCTCGACGACCTGGCCTTCTTTCGCGGCGAAGCACTCGATCGTCAGCTTGCGCGAGGAGATCAGCGCGATGCTTTCGACGAGGCGGGCGTCGAGCTTGGCGTCGTCGTGCAAAGGGTCGTGGTGGAACAGCGCCATGCGCCGGACCCCGGCCAGCTGCGCCAGGTCGAGGATGTCCGCGAAGGTGCTGTGGCCCCAGCCGCGCTTGAGCTTGTATTCGTCGGCGGTGTACTGCGCCTCGCAGATCAGCAGGTCCGAGCCCGCGACGAAGCGCGCGATCCCCGCGTCCTCCTTGTCGCTGAACTCTCCCTTCGGGTTCAGCGCGCCGTAGGGCTCGTGGTCGCTGATGTAGGAGACGACCTTGCCCTCGTATTCGAAGCGGTAGCCGACGGTGATGCCCGGGTGGTTCAGGAAGTGATAGGTGACCTTGACCGGCCCGGCCTGCAGCGGGCCGTGCATCTCGTGGAACTCGGGCTTGGAGCCGAGGTCCTTGAGCTGGAGGGGGAAGTAGGTCGAGTGCATCTGGCCCGCCATGACCTCCTGGAAGGGCTTCGTGGTGCCGTGCATCCCGTAGATCTGGAATTTCGTCGTCGGCAGGAACAGCGGCGTGAAGAAGGGGAAGCCCTGGATGTGGTCCCAGTGCGTGTGGCCGATGAACAAACGGCCCTTGATCGGCGCGCCGGCCGCGCGCTTCAGGAGGTCGAAGCCAAGCTCGCGGATGCCGGTGCCCGCGTCGATGTTGATGG
>JAQTNG010000167.1:0-4356 GCA_028714015.1 Elusimicrobiota bacterium
CTGCCGCCGCGGCAGGACGGTCTTCACGCCGCATTTCCGCGGCTGCTGGGGCAGCTCCGGGAGCTACAGCCTCCACGGGCTCCTCGAGGACGCTCAGGCGGCCCTGCGCCTGCTGTCGAGATACCATCACGTGGACGCCGCGCGCGTCGCAGTGCTGGGCTGCAGCGTCGGGGGCTGGGTCGCCCTGCGGCTGGCGGCCCGGACGCGCGTCGCGGCCCTGGCGGTGATGGCGCCGGCCCTGCCGCGCTTGAACGTCCCCGCCGACGCCGCCTACCTCCGCCGCAACGGGAAGGTCGTCAACATTCCCCGCTTCGAGGAGGTCTGGCGGGAATACCTGAGCATCGCCCGCGAGGAACGACCCGACGAGTACGTCCGGGACATCGCTCCGGCCTCGCTGCTCGTCATCCAGGGCCTCAAGGACCCGCTCGTGCCGCCCGGGGCCGCGAAGAGGCTCTGGTCCCTGGCCGGCGAGCCGAAGGAGCTCATGGAGTTTCCGAACGAGGACCACGAGTTCCAGAACGACCGTCCCGCGGTGGTCGGCGCGGTGTGCGGCTGGCTGCAGTCGCGGCTGGCCCGGGCGCGGACCCAGGCGCGCCCCGAACCGGTCGAAATGGGATTCGGCGATTGAACGCGCCGCCCGCCGCCGCCACGACGTTCTGGACCCGGCTCGAGGACGGCCGCGCGCAGTGCGACGTGTGCCCCCACTTCTGCAAGCTGCGCGAGGGCCAGCGCGGCCTCTGCGCCGTGCGCGCCAACGAGGGCGGACGCATCGTGCTGACCGCCTACGGCCGCTCCAGCGGCTTCTGCGTGGATCCCATCGAGAAAAAGCCCTTGAACCATTTCCTACCCGGGACCTCGGTGCTGTCCTTCGGCACGGCCGGCTGCAATCTCGCCTGCCGCTTCTGCCAGAACTGGGAGATCAGCAAGTCCCGGCGCGACGAGGCTCTGTCCGAGACGGCGCCGCCCGCCGCCGTCGCCGAGGCGGCGCGGGCCCTGGGCTGCCGCAGCGTGGCGTTCACCTACAACGACCCCGTGATCTTCCTGGAATACGCCGCCGACACGGCCCAGGAATGCCGCCGTCTGGGCGTGAAGTCCGTGGCCGTGACCGGCGGCTTCGTCAACGACGCGCCGCGCGTCCAGCTGTTCCGGCACATGGACGCGGCCAACGTCGATCTCAAGTCGTTCTCGGACGCGTTTTACGCCCGCGTCTGCGGCGGCCGGCTCCAGCCGGTCCTCGACACTTTGGTCTATCTCAAGCGCCGCACCGGCGTCTGGCTCGAGGTCACGACCTTGCTCATACCCGGGGAAAACGACGGGGACGACGAGATCGCCGCGATGACCCGCTGGGCCTTCGACCAGCTCGGCCCGGACGTGCCCTGGCACTTCACGGCCTTCCATCCCGACTGGAAGATGGTCCATCTGCGCCCCACTCCGGCCGCGACCTTGCGCCGGGCGCGGGACATCGCCCGGCGCAGCGGCCTGCGCCACGTCTACACCGGCAACGTCCGCGACCGGCAGGGCTCGAGCACCTTCTGCGCCGCCTGCGGCACCGTCCTGATCGGCCGGGACGGCTACCGCCTCTCCTCGTGGGGGCTCGCCGAAGGCGGCCGCTGCGACGCCTGCGGCGCGGTTTGCCCCGGCGTCTTCGAGACGCGGCCCGGGCACGCGGACACGGAGCCCCGACGGGTGTCGCTCGCCGCCGCGGGGCACGGCGTCGCGCCATGACGGCCCGCTGGGAGCATTTTTCCCACCTCGCCGACGTGGGCGTGCGCGGCGTCGGGGATTCGAAGGCCGCCGCTTTCGAGCAGGCCGCTCTGGCCGTGACGGCGGCCGTCTGCGACCCGCAGACGGTCCTGCCCCGCGCGGCGGTGGACATCCGCTGCCGCGCGCCCGACGACGAGCTGCTCCTGGCCGCGTGGCTCAACGCGCTGGTCTACGAGATGGCCACTCGCCGGATGCTGTTCAGCCGCTTCGAGGTGAGCATCGATGACGGAGCACTTCAAGCGCGCGCGTGGGGCGAGCCGGTCGACGCCGCGCGCCACCAGCCGGCCGTCGAGGTCAAGGGCGCGACGCTGACGGAGCTGAGCGTGCGGCGCTCGCCGGGCGGCCGGTGGCTGGCCCAGTGCGTGGTCGACGTCTGAGGAGGCGGCATGACGACACTCGAGATTCCGGGCGTGGCGAGGCGTTCCGAGTTCATCTGGGAGATGCATCCCCGCGGGGCGATGACGGTGCCCGTAGTCCTGTTCGCCACCGAGTCCCTGATGCGGAGCATGGACGCCAAGGTCTTCGAGCAGGCCGCCAACGTCGCCTCCCTGCCCGGCATCGTGGACGCCTGCTACGTGATGCCCGACGCGCATTGGGGCTACGGATTCCCGATCGGCGGCGTGGCGGCCTTCGACGCGAAGCGCGGCGGCGTCGTCTCGGCCGGGGGCGTGGGCTTCGACATCTCCTGCGGCGTGCGCGCCCTGCGCACGGGCCTGGACGCGGAGAAGGTCGCGGCGTCCGCGGAAAAGCTCGTCGAGGAGCTCTTCCGGACCATCCCCGCCGGCGTCGGCAGCGAGGGCCGCCTGCGTCTCGACGACGCGCAGATGGAGGCGATGCTCGTCGGAGGCGCGCGCTGGGCCGTCGAACGGGGACACGGCAGGCCGGAGGATCTGGAGTTCATCGAGGAGCGCGGCTGCATGGCCGGCGCCCGGCCGGGCGAGGTCTCGCTCCAAGCCAAGAAGCGCCAGCGGCCCGAGATGGGCACCCTCGGATCGGGCAACCACTACCTCGAGGTCCAGCGCGTGGCCTACGTCCTCGACGAGGACGCCGCCGCGGCCTACGGCATCGTGAAAGGGCAGGCCCTGGTCAGCATCCATTGCGGCTCGCGCGGCCTCGGCCATCAGATCGGCACCGACTTCCTGATGCGCATGGCCGCCGAGTCGGCCCGCCGCGGCCCGCGCCCCCCGGACCGGGAGCTCGCCTGCGCCCCCATCGACTCCGACCTCGGCCAGTCCTATCTCGGGGCGATGCGCGCCGCGGTCAACTGCGCGCTCGCCAACCGCCAGATGCTGACGCACCTCGCGCGCATGGCCTTCGCCGCGGTCCTCCCCGAGGCGGATCTGTCCTTGATCTACGACGTCTCCCACAACACCTGCAAGGTCGAGACGCACGGAGTCGGCAAGCACTCGCGCCCGCTTCACGTGCACCGCAAGGGCGCGACGCGCGCGTTCGGCCCCGGCCATCCGGACCTGCCCGAGGCCTATCGCGCCGTGGGACAGCCCGTGCTCATCGGCGGGACCATGGGCACGGCCTCCTACGTCCTGGCGGGCACGAAGCAAAGCGAGGCCCTGGCGTGGAGCTCCGCCTGCCACGGCGCCGGCCGCGCGATGAGCCGCCACGAGGCCGCGCGGCGCTGGTCGGGCCGCCGCGTGGCCGCCGACCTCGCCGCGCGCGGCATACTCATCCGCAGCGCCTCCCTGCGCGGCGTGGCCGAGGAGGCCCCCGGGGCCTACAAGGACGTCACCGCCGTGGTCGAAGCCGCCGACCGGGCGGGCCTGGCGCGCGCGGTCGCGCGCCTGGAGCCGATCTTGTGCGTGAAGGGGTGACATGACGCGCCTGGTTCTCGCCGGCGACGTGATGCTGGGGCGCGGGGTCGACGAGGCCCTGGCGAAGATGCGCCCCGAGGAAGTCTGGGGAGACCTCCTGCCCCATTTCCGCAGCGCCGACGCCCGGATCGTGAACCTCGAATGCGCGCTGACGCGCTCCGAGCGCCCGTGGGAACGCGGCCCCAAGGTCTTTCATTTCCGCGCCGCGCCCTCGGCCGTCGCCGTGCTCGAGGCCGCGGGGATCGACGCCTGCTCGCTCGCCAACAACCACGTGCTGGATTTCGAGGAGGAAGGCCTGCTCGAGACCCTGGACGTGCTGGACCGCGCCGGCATACGCCACGCCGGCGCGGGCCGCGACCTCGCTTCCGCGCGCCGCCCGGCGCTGATCTCCGGCTGCGGCGTCGCGCTCCTGTCGATCACCGACAACGAGCCCGGGTTCGCGGCCTCGGCGGAAAGACCGGGCGTGAATTTCTTCGAAACGGCGGGACCCCGGACGCTCGACTGGATCGAGCGAGCCGCCGCGAGCGCGCGCCGCGCCGGAGCCGAGATCGTCGTGCTGGCGAGCCACTGGGGACCCAATATGGTCATGCACCCGGCGCCCGAAATCCGCGCCCTGGCCCGCGGCGCGATCGAGCGCGGAGTGGACGTCTACTTCGGCCACAGCGCCCATGTCGCCCAGGGCGTCGAGATCCAAGACGGCAAGCCCATCCTCTACGACACCGGAGACTTCGTCGACGACTACGCGGTCGACCCCGGCATGCGCAAC
>JAQTNG010000167.1:4366-8163 GCA_028714015.1 Elusimicrobiota bacterium
TCCAGCTGGACTTCGACGGGCGCCGGTTCAAACGGCTCGAAATGATCCCCGTGGTCCTGTCCTTGGCGCGGACGCGCGCGGCCTCGGGCGCCGAGGCCGCCCTCATCCGGAAGCGAATGACGGGCCTCTGCGCCGAACTCGGCGCGGCGCCGGTCGCGCAGGACGGACGGCTGGCCGTCGCCGCGCCGCCGAATTCCTCTTCATCAAACTGTTACCGATCCGGCGACTCGTAAACAGACGTTCGCTCGTATAATCAAACCAGTCATCGCACCCCGCTCTGATCCGCCGGGTGCGAACGCGCCAAAAGGAGAATCTCATGGCAACCATGATCGCGGAAATCAGGCCCGACGTTGAATTCCCCCTGCAGGAAGGGACGATCGTCTCGACGCAATACACCTTCCGGATCGGCGCCCCCGCGAACGCGGCCGTCGTCGACGTCTCGATCGATCAGGGGCCCTGGCTCGCCTGCCGCAACGCGGCCGGCTGCTGGTGGTACGACTGGTCGGGCTACGACGACGGCGAGCACGAGATCATCGCGCGGGCTCGCGGCGAAAGCGGCCGCTGGCGCTTGTCCACGCCGCACGAGTTCATCGTCGCCCGGAAATCCTGACGCCGTCCCGGTCCATGGCCGGATTTAATTTCAGGGAGGCATGCGCCATGCAAGTCAAAGACATCATGCATAAGGGTGCGGATTGCGTCGCTCCGGACTGCAGCGTTCAGGCCGCGGCCAGGAAGATGAAGCGCCACAATATCGGCGCGCTCCCGGTTTGCGACAAGAGCATGCTCACGGGAGTCATCACGGACCGGGACATCGTGGTCAGAGGCGTGTCGGAAGGCCGGGACCTCGCCAAGACGAAGGTCTCCGAGATCATGACCGCCAAGCCCGCCTGCTGCCGTCAGGACGCGGACATTCAGACCGTGGCGCGACTGATGGAGGAGATGAAGATTCGCCGAATACCCGTGCTAAACCGCAACGAGAAGCTCGTGGGCATGCTCTCGGTCGACGATTTCACGCGCAGAGGCCCCGGCCAAGACTTGCTCGCCGAGATACTGGAGTCGGCGGCGGCTCGACATGTCTGATCGCAACGGGAGACGACGGTGCGGCCGGTGGTGCCCGCTGCCTGCCGCGAATGCGCCGATCCAGTCCCCGTCCAAGTAGGCGCGGTCGTGAGCGAAGGCAGGACGCGGGGAGCGACCGTGCTCGCGATGCCTGACGCCGACGGCTAAACCGCCGACGGATAGGTCTCCGGGACCTCTCCCGCCGCCCACTCCGCGGTCTTTTCGAGCGGCTCCACCGCGCGCGTCCGGTCGAGGTGAAAGATCGCGTCGAATTGGTCCGAAAGCCGCGCCTGGAAATAATGGCTCGTTCTCTCGGTCTTTGGGCGATAGATGACGCCGATCGCGCGCTCCAAAAGCGGCGCCTTTAAGGCGTGCTTCAGAATCTCGTCCTTGCGGAAATTGAGCACGAACCGCGGAAGATCCGCCCGGTGAAACAACTCTTCATAACTGCCGGACTGCGCCGGGCGCACGCTCATTCTTTCGGCCGCGCCGTCCCAGTCCGCGGCCGCGGTGACCGTGCCCGCGTACGTCGTGAATCCGAGAAGAAACGCGCGGTCCTGGAAACGCTCCCGGACGAGCTCCCCGACGTTCCACTCGCCGTCTGCGCCCATCTCCGTGGCCCGGGCGTCCCCGAGGTGCGAGTTGTGAGCCCAGATGACGAGCTTCGGGGCTTCGACCCGCCTTCCGAGATGCCGCAATAGAAGGTTCAGAGTTTCCACCATGTGCTCGTCGCGCAGATTCCACGACGCGACGTTGCCGTGAAGCATCGTCCGGTAGTACCTCTCGGCGTTCTGGACGACGCGGGCGTTTTGCTCGATGGAAAACGAGTCGTCCTCCGCGTGGACGCCGTGGCTGCGGGAATAATCCGGCCCGCGCTGCTGGATATCCCTCAGCTGAGCGACGACCTCGCCCTCGCAGCTTTGGGAGATTCGCAGCCCCGTCGAACGGGCATACGCTTGGGCGTTTTTCCCGAAGTGATCGAAGCAGGCGTATCTTCGGCGGGCGCGCGCCGCCGCCTGGGGATCCTTCTTTTCCAGGTAGCGTATAACGATGTCCATCGAGGAGAACAGGCTGTAAAGATCGAGGCCGTAGAAGCCGGCTTTGGGCCGCTCAGGGGCGAGCGAATCGTTATGCGCACGAAGCCATCCCACGAAATCGAGAATATCGGCGTTCCGCCACATCCACGCCGGAAATCTCTTGAAGCCGGAAAGCGCCGCCTCGCCGTCGGAATCCTTCCCCGCGCCTTTTACATATCGATTGACCCGGTAGGCATCGGGCCAATCCGCCTCGACGGCCACGGCATTGAAACCGGCCTCCGCGATGAGGCGCTTGGTGATCTCCGCCCGCATTCGATAAAATTCATGCGTTCCATGGGAGGCTTCACCGAGGAGCACAAGCTTCGAATCCTTCAGGTCCGGCAGGCAGGCGTCGAGCCATGAGGAATCCGCCGTGAGCGCTTCGACCCGGACGGCGCGCTGCTTGATTAAGCGTAGCGTGTTCATGATCATGTTCGGCGCAACGTTGCGTCCGCGCTTGGCCGCATCATTGCGGCAGGTTGGTGAGGGACTCGCCAAGGGAGGACCGTGACATGGACACGCAGGCGCAGGATAGGTACCCCCTGGCCGCTTACTTCATCGCGGCGGCGCTGGCGGCGGCGGTCGCCGGCGGCGCTTATTTCGGCTACCGCCAGCAGGTCCAGACCCGGCGGGACGTTCAGGCGAGCATACGGACCTGGTACGAAGGCCCCAGGCTCACCGCGGAACTCATGATGGAGCGTTACGTCGTTCCCGATGAGTTCACGCCGGTGGACGCCAACTGGTATGGGCGGGGATCGTGGAAACGGATCTCCATTCAAGGCGATACTCCCTACCAGTATCTCGAGCAGGCGGTCGGCTATCGGGCGCGGCCGGAGGAGGCCGCGCGTCTGATCGATTTCGACCACGGCGTGCGCTACGACGCCCCCAACGAAGAGTTGTCCGCCTCGAGCAACCACGAGTCGCTCAATTATCTGGCCCTCAACCTGGCCGACGAGGTCGCCGCCGGGAAACGAAGCTCCCGCAAGGCCCGGGATTTTTATGCGAGCACGGCCAGGCTCTCGGCCTCCGGGAAATCGTCGCCTTATCTTCAGGGGCTTCTGTTCAACCCGTACAGGCGCATGTCGCAGATGGACTTGAGCCGCAAGTATCCGATCAAGCTTTGAGCAGCGCTAGGCGAGGCCCGTGACCTGAGGCTCCGCGCTGCGAGAAGGCGATCTCGGGGACGCAGGCTTCACGCGCCGAACCGTCTTGAAGATCGGCGCGAGCTCCGCCTCGGTCAGAGTCTCCTTGGCCAGGAGCGTGCGCGCCGCCTGAAGCAGGAGCTTCTTGTTGTCCTCCAGGACGGCGACGGCCGTTTTAAAGGCCGCGTCCACGACGCTCTGCACGGCGGCGTCGATCCGGGCGGCCGTCGCCTCGCTGTACTGGCGGAACTCCGGGCCGGCGGCACCGAGGAAGGCGGAAGGCTCCCGGTCGTACGTCACGTGGCCGAGGTCGGCGACCATCCCGTAGCTCGCGGCCATGTGCCGCGCGATTTGCGTGACCTTGCCGAGGTCGTCATGGGCGCCGGTGGACAGATGTCCGAAGACGATCTGCTCGGCGGCGCGTCCCCCGAGCAGGACCGACATCTTGTTCTCCAATTCCTCCTTGGTCATCAGGAAGCGGTCCTCGATCGGACGCTGGATCGTGTAGCCCAGAGCCCCC
>JAQTNG010000168.1 GCA_028714015.1 Elusimicrobiota bacterium
TCCGCGCCAGCAGCCTCCACGCCAGGAGCCTCCGCGCCAGCAGCCTCCACGCCAGGAGCCTCCGCGCCAGCAGCCTCCACGCCAAGAACCTCCTCGCCAGGAACCTCCTCGCCAGCAGCCTCCGCGCCAGGAGCCTCCTCGCCAGCAGCCTCCGCGTCAGGAGCCGCCTCGCCAGGAACCTCCCCGCCAGGAACCTCCTCGCCAGCAGCCCCCCCGTCAGGAGCCGCCTCGCCAGGAACCTCCTCGCCAGCGTCCGCCGTGGGGTCGCCCTCCGCGTCAGGAGCCTCCCCGTCAGGAGCCCCCGCGTCAGCAGCCTCCTCGCCAACAGCCTCCCCGTCAGCAGCCCCCTCATCAGCAGCCTCCTCGCCAGCAGCCCCCGCGTCAGCAGCCGCCCCGTCAGGAGCCGCCGCATCAGCGGCCTCCGGTGATCGTCCCTCCTCGCCATGATGGAGGACGCCCCGGTCAGCCGGGCAATGGACGAGTGATGCCGGTTCCGCCCCGCCCCGACAACGGCGGAGTTCTCGATCCGCGCCGCCACGGCGACGGACACGCGTACACGCCCCCGAACCGCCGCTGGGACGGCAACCCCGTCACGCAGAGACCGTGGACCAACCCGTACGGGCGCCAAATCCCGCCGGGCCGGGACCACATCACGATCATCAACAACACGACGATCATCAACAACATGAACGGCATCCACCGAGGATGGAACAGCAACGACCACGGTTACGGCTGGTACGAGTGGAACGGTTATCGCACCTGCCACCACTACGACGACTTCGGCTACCACTGGTGGGGGTTCTACATCGGCGACTCCTACTTCTGGACCCGTTACTCCAACGACCGCTATTGGTGGTACGACCCGTACTACAACCGCTGGGTGTACCTGCACGACGGCCGCTGGTGGTGGCAGGACCCGGTCACCCCGACCGTGGTCTACGTGATCATCGACAATAACTACTACCGCTACCAGGACAACGGGGGCACCATCGTCACGCGGCCGGACCAGACTCAGCCCGTCGTCGCCCCGCCCGCGGAGCCGAACGTCCCTTCGACGCCGGCGCCGGACCAGGACACGATGTACAGCCTGGACGGCACCCGGTCGGTGCAGATTCTGGGCGCGGCGAAGGAAGCCTACCTCTACGACCTGACCAACACGGACCCGAACGGGGCGGGAGCGGGCGGGCGCTGGCTGGCGAGCGGCGTGAAGTCGGCCAAGTTCGTCTACGACGACAAGCACGAGCCCGACGGCACGACGACTCAGGTCATCCGCCAGATCGAGCTCGACTACGATGACGCGCAGATCGCCGCCGTGGCGGATCCCAACGGCGAGCGCAAGATCGTGATCACCGGAACCGAGCGATCGGCCGACCTGTACAACCTCGACGACGAGACCGTCGCGCCGGCGTACCTGGCGTCGGGCGTCAGCGAGATCAAGCTCGTCAACGGCGAGACCGCCGACGCCGCGGGCGTCGTCACCCGCGAGCTCAAGCTCGTGATCGTCACGGCCAAGGACGACGCGGGCGCCGACTCGCTCATGATGTTCAACCGCGACGGCGGGGCGTATGAAGCCGCCGCACCGGAGCCGGCTCCTTCGCCGGCGAGCGCGTCGCCCGTCGAACGGCTGAAGAAGTCCGCGGCGTTCAACGAACTGCTGTCGGGACAGCTCGGCTGGTAGAAGCGAGCCGTTCCTGAAAAAGAGCCGCCCCGGCCGAAAGGCCGGGGCGGTTTTCTTTTCGAACTGTTTCCGGAATCAATTCCGCGGCGGCAGGAAGGCTCTCGGCCCTAGGCTCGGCCGTACTGACGCGGCCAGGGAGCGCTCGCGCCGAGCGCCCGCGCCGCGCGCTGAGTCCAATAGGGCTCCCGAAGGAACTGGCGCGCGAGCAGGACGGCGTCGGCCTGCCCGGACGACACGATCTTCTCCGCCTGCTCGGGCTCCGTGATGAAGCCGACGGCGCCGGTCGCGATCTTCGCCTCGCGGCGCACGGCCTCGGCGAAGGGAACCTGGAAGCCGGGGCCGGCCGGTATTGCCGCCTTCGGCACGGCGCCGCCGCTCGAGCAGTCGATGAAGTCCACGCCGAGGTCCTTCAGGCGCTTGGACAGCTCGATCGTCTGCGGCAGGTCCCAGCCGCCCGAAACCCAATCGGTGGACGAGACGCGCGCGAACAGAGGGAGCTTCTCGGGCCAGGTCCGGCGCACGGCCGCCGCCGTCTCGAGCGCGAAGCGCGCGCGGTTGTCGAAGCTTCCGCCGTATTGATCCGTCCGGCGGTTGGACAGCGGAGACAGGAACGAGTGCCCGAGGTAGCCGTGCGCGAAATGCAGTTCGACGGCCTCGAAGCCCGCGTCGAGCGCCCGCTTCGCGGCGTCCGCGAAGCGCAGGGACAGGGCGTTGATCTCCGCGACCGTGAGCTCGCGCGGCGTGAGGTCCCCCTCGTCGAAGGGCAAAGGCGAAGGCGCGACCGGAATCCAGCCGCCCTTGTCGGCGGCGACCGGTCCCATGCCGTCCCAGGGCGCGGCCGTGGAGGCCTTGCGCCCCGCGTGCGCGAGCTGGATGGCGGGTGCCGCGCCCATGCTCTTGATGAAGCGGGCGACCGGCGCCAGCGCGGCCGCGTGAGCGTCGGACCAGAGGCCCAGGTCCCGCGGCGAGATCCGCCCCTCGGGGACGACGGCCGTGGCCTCGGCCATCACGAGGCCCGCCCCGCCCGCGGCGCGCGAGCCGAGATGGACGAGATGCCAGTCGTTGGCGAGGCCGTCGACGCAGGAGTACTGGCACATCGGCGAGACCATGATGCGATTGCGCAGGGTCAGGCCGCGAAGGGCGAGAGGCGAGAATAGCGAGCTCATGAGCCATGTTAGCACTTCGGAATTTGGCGTATAATCCCGAGGATGATTTTTCTCGTCTTCGCCGCCGCCTGCGCCGCGGTCTGGGGCTTCCCGCGCCTGAAGCGCGTCGCCGCGGTCGCCTGCTCGTACAAGGCCAAGGCGCTCGCGTCGGCGCTCTTCGTCTCCGGGCTCGAGACGGACCCGGAGCGCGCTCCGGAGATCGCCGACGAGGCCTACCGCCTCATGCGCCTGTTCCGCGCGCGCGTCGACCGCGAAAAGAAAACCGTGACCGTTTCCCTTTTCGGCTGGCAGCCGCGCACCGCGGCGTGCCGCCCGGGCCTCGGGGCGACCTTGACCCCGGCGCCCCTGCCGCCCCCGCCCGCCTGGAGCGCCCCGGCGCCCGCCGCGGACCTGCCCCGCGCCGAGCTCCCGGCGATCGCCCCGATCCTCGACGCCGCGCTGACCGAGCCCGATCCCCGCCGCCTGCGCCGGACGCGCGCCGTCGTCGTGATCCGGGACGGCGTCATCGTCGGCGAGCGCTACGCCCCCGGCATCGCCGAGACGACGCCGCTCAACGGCTGGTCCATGACCAAGAGCGTCATGGGCGCTTTGATCGGCACGCTCGTCGGCGAAGGAAAGCTCGCGCTCGCGGACAAGCGCCTGCTTCCGCAGTGGAGCGAGCCGGGAGACCCGCGCGGAGACATTTCGCTCGAGGACCTTCTGCGCATGCGCAGCGGCCTGAGGTTCTCCGAGGTTTACGCCGACCCGCTCTCCGACGTGACGCGCATGCTCTTCGACGGATTCGACGCCGGCGGCTTCGCCGCTTCGCGCCCGCTCGAGGCCCCTCCCGGCACGCGCTGGAAATACTCGAGCGGCACGACCAACATTCTTTCCCTGATCGCGCGGCGCGCGGTCGGCGAAAAGGAGTATCCCCTGTGGCCGCGCCGCGCTCTGTTCGATCCGCTCGGCATGACGAGCGCGGTCTTCGAGCCCGACGCCTCGGGCACCTTCGTCGGCTCGTCCTTCCTGTTCGCCGCCGCCCGCGACTGGGCGCGCTTCGGCCTTCTTTACGCGGAGGGCGGGCGCCGCCTCCTGCCCGAGGGCTGGGTCCGCTTCGGGACGACCCCGACGCCGCAGGCTCCGGACGGGAAGTACGGCGCGCATTGGTGGCTGAAGCTCTCGAAGGAGCTCGGCGGCGCCTCGCCCGCGGCCGCGAGGATTCCGTCCGACGCGTTCCACGCTCTCGGCCACGAAGGCCAATGCCTGACGGTCATCCCTTCGCGCCGCCTCGTCGTCGTCCGCCTCGGGCTGTCCATCGACATCACGGCCTGGGACCACGCGGCGTTCCTGGCCGAGCTGCTCGACGCGCTTCCCGCTTAGTTTTGATAGAGTCGCCCCATGGAACACCGCTGCCTGTCGCCGTGGAAAGGCGCCGTCGCCGGAGGCCTGATCGTGTTCGCCTGGAGCGCTTTTTCGTGGATGGTTCTGCCGTTCCACACTATGACGATCGCGCCGTTCGGCGCTCCCGCCGCGATCGTGAACGCCGTGGAAGCCGGCGCGCCGGCGTCGGGCGTCTACGTTCTCCCCGGCGGCCCGAGCGAGCCCTTCCTCTTCGTTTCCTACGATAAGAAGGGCGCGGGTTCCAGGGGCGCGGCGATCGCGCTCGGCCTGCTCGTTCAGATGACCGGCGCGTTCTTCTGGACCTGGATCCTCGGGAAGATCCCCGGCCTGACGCTCAAGGACTCGGCCCTGTACGGCTTCTTCTTCGGGCTGTGCGTCGGCGTGCTGGGCGCCCTGCCCAACTGGGTGTGCTGGAAGTTTCCCCTTCCCTTCGCGGCGATGTACGTCGTGGACGCCGCGATCGCGTGGACGCTCGCCAGCATGGTCCTCTCGCGCTGCTACGCCGCCGCCTGCGCCCTGCCGAAGAAGATCTAGGTCTTCTTGCGCTGAACGAAGGTCAGGTCCTGGAAGATGATGCCCAAGCCGAGGTACTCCCCCGAGCGGTTCTTCACCTGCAAGGTGCTGTAGCCGATGATCAGGGGCGCGTCGCCGTGCAGAACGGAGACTTCGGCCCGGTGCACGGTCTTGTGGGTCGTGAGCGCGTCGCGCACGACCGCGCACAAGGCGGGGAAGCCGACGAGCGCAGCCGCGTAGTCCTTGCCGATCAGCGCGGCGAGGTCCGGGAGGTGGAGGATCCTGCCGGCCGTCGGATTGACGTAAACCACCAGGCCGTCGAGGCTGACGGACAGGAATCCGCCCGTGAGGTTGTCGAGAATGCTCTGGTAGTATTCGGCTTGGTCGCGCATGGTCGAGGATTCTACGATATCCGGGTCAGGCGACGGCGGCGTCGATCGCGCTCAGCAGGTCCGAGGACAGGGTCTTGCCGGACGCCGCGGCGTTCTCGGCCACCTGCTCGGGCCGGCTCGCGCCGACGATCGCCGAGGCGACCTCGGGACGGCGCAGCACCCAGGCCAGCGCGAGGTGCGCCAAGCTCATCCCGGCCTGCGCGGCGATCGGCCGCAGGCGGTCCACCTTCGCCAGATTCTCGTCGATGAGCCAGTGGCTCATGAAGCCGCTCATCTCCGGGCTCACCGCGCGCGAGCCGGAGGGCGGCGGCGCGCCGCGCCGGTATTTTCCCGTCAGGATGCCCTGCGCGAGCGGCGACCAGACGATCTGGCCGATGCCGTTGCGGGCGCAAAGAGGAAACACCCCGGCCTCCGGCCGCCGCGAGATGATCGAGTACTGAGGCTGGCTCGAGACGAACTTCGCGACGCCCGGGATCGCCAGCGCGGCCGCGATATTCTCGGGGCTCCACTCGCTGAAGCCGATCCAGCGCGCCTTGCCCGCCTTGACGACCTCCGTCAGCGCCCGCATCGTCTCCTCGAGCGGGGTGTCCTTGTCGTAGCGATGGCACTGATACAGGTCCACGAAATCGGTTTTCAAGCGCTTGAGCGAGAGGTCGAGCTGCTTGTGGATTTGCGCGCGCGAGAGGCCCTTGTCCGTCTCGGTCATCGGGAAGAACAGCTTCGTCGCGAGCACGTAGGACGACCGGGGCCGCCCCTTCAGCGCCCGCCCGAGGAATTCCTCGGCGGCTCCCAGCCCATAGATATTGGAGGTGTCGATGAAGTTGATGCCGGCGTCGAAAGCCGCGTTCACGCAGGCGCGCCCGCTCGCGTCGTCCACCCCCGCGCCGAAGGTGAGCCATGAGCCCAGGGAGATTTCCGAGACCGACAGATCGCTGGCGCCGAGCTTTCGGTATTTCATCGAGCCTTTCTATCAAATCCCGGCTCGAGAGAGGCGGCCAGCCGGACCACGGCCTTCATCTTCGAGGTCTTCGCGGCCTCGAGAACGCCACGGGCCTCCGATTCGGACGCCCCCTCCTCCGCCGCGCGCCGGGCCTGCCGAAGCGCGACCAGGGACGGATAGGCGAGAGTGACCTCGTCGCCGGACTCGCCTGCTTCCCCGGAGGGCTTCGAGCAGTCGGCGAGGCTCAGGCACGGCGGCTCGGCGGCGACGGCGCGGAAGAAAGACCAGTCTTCGGCGGTCTGCAGATTTTTACCGAGCAGGTAGACGATCGTGCCGCGCTCGTTGCGCCGCTCGGGCGCCAGCGCGCGGTACTTCTCGCGAAACAGCCGCTTCGCGTCATCGGAGAGGCCGAGGAAGTCCCGGTCCAGCCGAGGATCGTTGTCGTTGCGCGAGCGCAGGATGTCCTCGAGCGTTTCGAGCTTGGCCCGGGCCTCGGACCCGTAAACGAAGACGGGCGGCGATCGTCTCGCCGCCCGCCAACTCAGAAGCGCCGCCGCGAGCAGAATCGCCGCGGCCCAAACGCCCCGCTTCACTGGTTGAAATCGTTCTTCATCTGCTTCTTGGCGTCCGCGTCGATGATGCGGCCCATCTGGTCGTCGGCGTACAGGCCGGCGTCCATCTTCACCTTGTCGGTGCAGTTCGTGCAGAACTTGGAGATGTTCTTGAGCATGATCGTCGAGGAGCCGTACGAGCCGAGCGGCGTCTCGTCGCAGGCGGGCTCGCCCGCGAGCGTCGCCCCGGTCCAGATGCTCTTCATGTCCTTGCCGTTCGCGTCGAGGAACGGGGTCGGGCAGGTCGCGTGCGACCAGTTCCCGTTCTGCGTCTCCGTGTGGCGGGACTCGTGGAACACGACCATCATGCGCGAGACCTGGGGATGGCTAAAGCGGATGAAGTTTTTCGTCAGCCACATCTTCGACGGGTCGCGGAAAGGTATCACGCAGGCGACCGCGTTGCCGTTGCCGCAGCCGTTCATGCCGATCGCCGAGACGCGCGTCTCGAAGAACTTCGTGTAGTCGGCGCCGTTGACGCCGCCGAAGATCTTGCGGTGCAGCGGGGTGGCCTTGTCGCCCGCTATGCCCTTGATGAACGCCAGGTCGGCGCGCATCTGGGCCTGGATGTCGGCGGGCACGTCCGCGTCGAAGGTGAAGCCCGGCTTGCGCGGCGCCTTGATGCCGAACGCGAACTTCAGCTGCGCGGCGGCGGCCTCTTCCTTGGAAAAGGAGTACAGGTCGGCGCTGGACCGGCGCGCATCGGCCGCGGCCTCCTGAAGCGCCTCGAGGTTCGGCTTGGGAACCTCGATCCCGCCGGAGCCGCCTCCGTCGAACGGATTGGCGGCGCGCGACGGCACGGCGGCGAGAAGAAGGCCAAAAGTCAGGAAACCCAAGGTGCTTGCGGCTCGAACCATAAACGTCCTCCGTTATAACCGTCGCGACCCCTCGCGACGCCCGGCTGAGTCCAGTATACTTATTGTGGCCCGGGCGGCCCATCGCCGCCTGGGCCTTTCGGCCTACTTTTTTTCGGGGGGCGCCTGGAGGCGCTGGAGGGCGATGACGGCGCTGAAGCGCACGTCCTCGTTCGTGTCGCGCAGGGCGCGGCGCAGGTCGTCCCGGACGCCGTCCACCGACCCGGCGACGCCGCCGAGCGCCAGCACGGCGCTCGCCCGCACGCGCCGGTCGCGGTCCTCGAGCGCGCGCCGCAGCGCGGGAGCGGCGGGCAGGGCGGCCTTGCCGCGCTTGCCGAGCTCGTCGGCCGCCCGCGCGCGCGTCCGCGGCTCGGCGGAGGCCAGACGCTTGATCAGCTCGGGCACCGGATCGTTCTCGGGCTTGCCGGCTCCGGCGTCCGCGACGAGAGCGGCCTCGCCCCGCTCGACCGGCGGATGATTGAAGCCTTCGGGAGCCGGAGGCATGGTCTCGCCCGGCGGATGCGGCGCGCGCGGCGAGGCCGCCGCGGCCGGCCGGGCGCCCGGCGCTCGCCCGAACCCGGCGGACG
>JAQTNG010000169.1 GCA_028714015.1 Elusimicrobiota bacterium
GTAGGTGCCCATCAGGTCGGGCAAGGTCGGCTCGGCGCCTATGTTCATCTGCGCGTACTGCTCGGCCTCGGTCATCTTCTCGTCGTACGGCTTCTGGGCGTTGCTGGAGCCGTTGAAGCGGCGGCGGCCCTGCTTCGCCTCGAGGCCGTGGCAGCCCTGGCAGCCGTACTTCGCGAAGACGAACTTGCCGTGCGCGGCGCCTATTAATGCCGGCTCCTTTGGAGCCGGCGCCGGCACGTGGTAGCGGTACGGGATGACCTCTTCCTTCGTCATGCCCGACAGGTAGGCCACGATCGCGTCGGCCTCGTCGCGGCCGATCTCCTTCGTGAAGTCGGCCATGCCCGACGGCGGGATCGGCTCGGCGTTGAGGTGGGCGAAGGGGTCGTTCGGCGTGACCACCGACGGATCGTTGACGAGATGGGCGCGGATCCAGTTCTGGATGTTCCAGGCGCTGTTGTGGGGCTCGTCGGGCAGCTCCTTGCCGTCGATGCGGACGTGCTTGAAGTTGTAGCCGGCGATGCGCTCGAAGGGCTTGTCGGCGATGTCGCCGAGGTCCACCGAGATGACGCCGCCCCATCCGTTGATCGCGTGGCAGCCCTGGCAGCCGTGCTGGCTGAACAGCTTCTTGCCCTGGGCGGCGACTTCCGCGCCCTTGAGGGTCTCGAAGTTGCCGTGGCACTTCACGCACGAGCCCTGGATCGTCACGCCCTTGAGCATGGGCTTTTCCCAGTGCTTGATCCAGCCGTGCGCGCCCTCCACGGTCGTGGCGAGGCCCTGGCCGGAATGGCACGAGGTGCAGCCGAACTTCGTGAACGGATGAGCCTTCACGAGCGCGGAGTCCACCTGCGGATGCGCCTTGTACGGGTTTTCCTTGAAGTCGTTCTTGAGCGTGGGGTTCGTGTACTCGTCCATGCCCACGTGGCAGGTCACGCAGCGGTCGAAGCGCCCGAGATCGTTGGCGATGATCTGCTTGATCTCCAGCGGCGCATGGCGCATCTTCCGGGCTTCGGCCTTGAGGACGCCCGCCTTCTTGGCGTCGCTCTCGGCCGCGGCCTGCTTATCGAGGGATTCCGCCGCCATCTGGTAGTACTTCGCCTGATACGGCCGCCATGGGGCGAAGAAATCCTTCGCGAGGGCCCACACAAAGACCGCCAGCAACAGGGCGTTCGAGACGATAAAGGCTTTTCGGTAGCTCATGATCAGAAGTTCATGCTGATCGAGGGGATCGTCAGCACGTATTTGATGTTGAACGCGAGACGGGCGCACATCTTAAGGAGCACGCTCATCGTGCTGATGACGAGGACCATCGTGACGAGATACCGCGGCCAGTCGAGCGTCCGTATGTGGCGCTGCGGCATGACGAAGCCGAAGTAAAAGGAGGCGCCGGTGAAGAACAGCAAGAACGCCCCCTCGATCGGGCCCATCTTGTGCATCGCCATGCCGGCCGCGGCGACGACGGCGACGAGGCCGAGGAAGGCGCCCATGGTCTTCTTGCCGTCGAGCTCCTTCGAGATCAGCTTCGGCAGGAGCATCCAGGCGGCGGCCACCGAGCCCATCAGCGGTATGCCGATGAGCATGGAGTACGCCCCGACGCCCTTCGGCCCGAATACGCTCCAAGTCGCCGGAGGCGCGGCCTTCAGCATGTACCAGGACTCCCACGGCCAGTACCACGCGTAGTTCGGCCCGCGCAGGGAGTTGCCGATGTAGATCAAAGCGAACCACATCACGACGCCGAGCATGAACAAGGTGTTCGCGAACGGGCGTTCTCGCCAAGCATAGTACCCGACCCCCTTAGGATTGGTGTCGATGTAGGGAATGGCGACCAGGCCCACGATGATCAGTCCGGGCATGACGACGCCGGCGATCCACGGATCGAAGTACACGAGCAGCTCCTGCAGGCCGACGAAATACCACGGCGCCTTCGAGGGGTTCGTGGTGACGTTCGCGTTGGCGATCGCCTCGAGGGGCGCGTTCTGCAATATCGCCCAGACCATGATGAACAGGACGGTCGCCGCGGCGGCGATGTACTCGCGCTTCACGAGATGCGGCCATACGTCCAGCTTCTCCTCGTTGGCCTGGTACGGCGCGGCGGAGAAGGAATCCTTGCGGATTCTCCAAAAGTGCAGAATAAGGAGGATTCCGACGACGAGCGGAACCGCCACGCAGTGCATGACGTAGAAGCGCAGGAGCGTGTTCTCCCCGACCATCGTCCCGCCGAGCAAGGTGAAGCGCACGTCGTTGTTGATGCGCATGCCGACGAGCGCGCCGAGCGGGCCTTCGTTGCCGAGCACGGGCGTGGCCCCCGCCATGTTCGTGCCGACGGTGACGGCCCAGATCGCGAGCTGGTCCCACGGCAGGAGATAGCCGGTGAACGAGAGGAACAAGGTCAAGGTCAGCAGGAGGACGCCGATGGCCCAGTTGAACTCGCGAGGCTTCTTGTACGCGCCGGTGAGAAACACGCGCACCATGTGGGCGATCACGGCGACGATCATCGCCTGCGCGGCCCAGCGGTGGGAGTTGCGCAGGAACTTGCCGAGCGTGACGGCGAACTCGAGGTCCTTGATGTCGCGGTAGGCGAGGCCGATCGTCGGGCGGTAGTAGAACATCAGCGCGACGCCGGTCAACGTCAGCAGAAGGTAGAGCGCGAAGGAGATGCCGCCCATGCCCCACGTGTAGGCCCACTTCAGCGCGCGCGGGCGAATCTTGACGGGGTGCAGGTGCAGCCAGACGTTGCCGATGATGTGCCCCGAGCGGTCGCGCGGCGTGTCCTTCCAGACGCCGCCGCGGAATACGGACCGCCACAACTGGGAGTCGATGACCTCTTTTTTGATCTTCTCGACGTCGAAAGTGGGCATTCTGATAATCCTTAGGCCGACGTGTAGTTCACGAAGAAGGGCGCGTTCTCGCGCTTGCCGGGCTTGTTCTCGAGAATGGCCTTGTCGACGATCAGATCGCCGGTCGGCGCCAGGTCCACCTTCGCGCGCCACAGCGGCATCGGCGCCGGGCCGGCGATCACGTCGCCGGCGAGGGTGTAGTTCGAGCCGTGGCACGGGCATTTGAAGCGGTTCTGGTCGCCCCACCAGTTCGGCGTGCAGCCGAGGTGCGTGCAGCGCGCCCACATCGCGTAGAAGCCCGACGGCGTGCGCACGATCCAGACGCGCTGCTCGTTGAGCCACTTCGTGGAGACGCCGAGGTCGTAGCCGGACGCGGGGCCCGCGTTGAACTTCTGGGACGGCTCGTAGATCACGTTCGGGAACATGAAGCGCGCGCCGGCGGCCGCGGAGGCGGCGAAGAAGGCGGCGAGCATGGCCCAGCCGGCCCAGAGGAAATCTCCGCGCGACATGTCGGCGGGCTTGACGGCCGGCTTCAGCGGGGCGGCGGGAGCCGGAGCAGGGTTCGGGACGGGATTCGGATCGGTGTCGCTCATTTTTGTCGTTTCTAACCTGTGTCAGTTTTGAGAAAAAATTAACGGCGAGCAACAGAAAATATCAATTAGCGCGCGGGCTGTCAAACTACGGCCGTCCCGTCCGATCCGCCGTCGCGGCGCGCTCGAGCACCCAGGCGTCGAAGCCGGCGTGAGGCATCAAGGTCTTGCCGTCCCACGCATAGTCGAGGCCGGCGAGGTCCTTCGGAATCTTTCGCTCGATGCCGCCGCGCGCGATCAGCACCGGGAGCACGATGACCCGGCCCTTCAGGCTGGAATCCTTGCGCGCGACCTTCTCGCGCAGTTCCGCCACGGCGGCCGCGCGAACCTCCGGGGCCGAGTCGTCGCGCAGCAGGGCGGACGAGCAATCCAGGAATTTCCCTCCCGCGAGGGCCATCCCGCACAGAGCCGTGAGCGAGTCCTTCCACACGGGCACGGCGGCGTCGTCGACGGGGCCATGGGCGACGAGGACGAGGCGCTCGTCGCCCGCGCCGCGGCTGAGAGCCTTCGCGCGCTCGGCCAGGATTCGTCCGACGAGCTCGTGGTCGTCGAGCGCGCGAGACATCGAGATCGGCACGCGCGACTTCACGCGCGCGAGCGAGAACGCATGAGCGTGCTCCATCATGCCCGCGTGTCCCGCGTGCCCCCCCATGGCCGCGGCCATGCGCTCGAGCCCGATTCGCAGAGGCTCGGAAGGTTTGTCCGCGAGGCCAAGCGCGTAGCGCGTCTGATCGAGGACCTCGGAGCGGCTCTGCACGAACAGAGGCACGGCGACGATGCCCGCCACCTTCCGCTTTTCGAGGCGGTCGACGGCCGCCTGAAGGGCGGCGGGATCGGCCATGCCGAGCGCGGTCTCGGTCGGGACCTTCTTGTCGACGCGCGAGCGAAGCCTCTCGACCTCCGCGTTCCACGAGGCGTCGCCGCCGTGCGCCATCAGGATGATCCCGTACGAGGGCCGCGCGGGGCCGCCGGAGGCGGCCGACAGAGGTGCCGCGAGCAGGACCAGGGCCAGCGCCGGGGCGAACTTCATTCCTGGTAGTCCGAATGCTTGAGGCTGAGCTCGTGGCCCGTCGACAGCGACCGGGACCATTCGCCGAACTCGGCCGTCTTCGCGTCCACGACGCGGCGCGCCGCGGCGACGGCTTCCGCGCGCGAGGACATGTTCTTGGCGACGATCGCCTCGAGGTCCTCGAGGCGGTAGAGGTAGACGCCGTCGATCTTGTGGACGGATTCCTCGATGTCGCGCGGCATCGCGATGTCGATCATGAACAGCGAGCGCCCGCCGCGGCGGCGGACGGCGGCCTCGACGATCGCGCGCGTGAGCACCGCGGTGGGCGCGCCGGTCGAGGAGATGACGACGTCGGCGCGCTCGAGCTCGGCCGGGAAGTCCTCCCACCGGACGGCCTCGCCCTGATAGCGGGCGGCCAGCTGGTAGGCGCGCTCCCAGGTGCGGTTGGCGACGGACAGCTTGGTGACGCCGCGCTCGACGAGGTGCTTGGCGGCGAGCTCGGACATGGCGCCCGCGCCGAGAATCAGCGCGGACTTGCCCTCGAGGCGGCCGAAGATCGTCTCGGCGAGCTGGACGGCGACGGACGGCACCGACAGCGAGCCGGCGGCGATGGCGGTCTCGGTGCGGACCTTCTTGCCGACGAACAGCGCGCGCTGGAAAAGGACGTTGAGCCGCTTGCCGGTCATGCCCGCGGCCTTGGCCTTCTCGTAGCCGGTCTTCACCTGGCCGAGGATCTCGGTTTCGCCGACGACGAGCGAGTCGAGGCCGGAGGCGACGGAGAACAGATGGTCCACCGCGGCGTCGTCCTCCCGGATCTCGGCCTGCTGGCCGAGCGGCGCGCTCGCGAGCTCCTCGAGCGCATCGATGAGCGCGGCCGCCGAGGGTGCTTTGTCCGGCGCGCCGGCGGCATAGAGCTCGAAGCGGTTGCAGGTGGACACCGCCGCGGCCTCCGAGAAGCCTCGCGCCTTGAGCTCGAGCAGGACGCGCTCGACGGGCACGGTCGCCAGGGCCTCGCGCGCCGCGCAGACGCGGTCGCGATGGCTCCAGCTCAGGCAGACGAGCCTCATTTCCCCCCCAGGAAGTCGTGCCGGCCGGAGCACAGCTCGGCGCCGAAGAAGGTCAGGAGCATGCACGCGAAGCCGGCCATGGAAACGTACACGGGGATGCGTCCGCGCTTGCCGGAGACGTAGCGCAGCCACAGGAACTCGGCGTAGAATCCGGCCGTGATCAGCGACATCGTCTCCTTCGCGTCCCAGGACCAGGCGCGGCCCGAGGCCTGGTACGCCCACACCGAGCCCATCACGAGGCCGAGGACGAGGATGGGAAGCGTGATGGCGATGAGGCGCCCGTTGAGCGCGTCGAGCTCGTCGAGGGAGGGCAGGCGGTAGCACAGCTCGCTGGGCTTGCGCGACTTGATCTGGCGCTCCTGGATCAGCAGCGCCAGGGCCACGCCGAAGGCGTTGGTAAACGCGGCGTACGCGGTCATCAGGATCATCGGGTGAATGTTGAGCCAGTAGCTGCGCAGCGTCGGCGCGAGCGGAGCGAGCGCCGGATTGGCCAGGATCACCGCGAGGCCGAGGCTCATCGCGGCCATCGGAATCACGAAGGCCCCGAGTATGCCCAGGTGCCGGCGGACCTCGATCGTGAAGAACGCCCCGGCCAGGGCGAAGGCCATGTAGGAGAGCGCGCCGTAGAAGTTGTTGACCGGCAGGAACCAGCGGTTCTCCGGGTAGGCCCAGAACGCGGCGAGGTGGATGCCGAAGGCCAGGAATTGCAGGGCGAGGCCGCAGCCGATCAGCGTCAGCATGAGACGGCTGGCGCGCTCGTTTTTAGTCAGAAGGTAGAAGAAGGCCGCGGCGCAAGCCGCGGTGTAAAGGAGAAACGCGCACCACGATAGGAGCGACTGGACCATGTCAGGGCTATTCTAGCATGCGCCCTAGCGATAGCGCGAGGATGAGCCGATCACATCCGCCGCGAAAACGAGGCCGGCTCGGCGATAAGAGGCCACCGCGCGACAACGGCGTAAAGAATTGGCGAAATCTGACACTATGGCTCCCAATGGAAGTCCACCGCATGAACGGGAATCGCGCTCAATGTTTCCTCTTCAGTATCGGCGAGTATTAGATGCCACTGAGGTCTTTCCGCAGGCCCTGTCGCAATCCGAGTTGCCAAATGTTTGCCGCAGGCACAACAGTCAGTGCGCACGTCCCCTATTCGCGGCATTAGAGTTTGCCCCGCCGCTACGGTGAATATTTTTCGGAGATCGTTCCGTCCTTCGACAAGCCAAAGCCCGTCGCGGCCAAAAAAAGCCAGTTGGTCGGTTTTAGACAGAAAACACGGCATTGCACCCATACCGATCGTCCGGGTCTCCTTTTTTGAAAGATCGAGTTCAACTAGGTCGGAATCATGAGTAGACCAAGCGATTAAGGTCTGCCGCGGAGACAGCGCAATGCCGTACGGCGTGTCCGGAAGTTCCGCAATATCTGTTTTATTGCCGCCGCTAAGATCAATCTGACTGACCAACCTTTGCGACGCTACGTAAAGAAACCTGCCATCCGGGGACATATCCAAGGCGGGAACCGCGAGCCGCATCTCATAGACGAGGCGAGGCTTGGGATTGCTCTCGTCCACGGTGAATATCGAGCAAAGGTCATCGGCTCGAATCGTCACCACGCGGCCTGCGAGAACCTCCTCATGCATTTTCGATTGAGGAATCGCGCGCTTCCGACTTAAAAAGATAACCCTGTTGTTGGCTCTCACCCAAAGCTTGACGATTTCAATGTTTTCATCATCCAATAAGCAGTGCTGTCTCGACTCGTTGGTCCGCGTATTTAACGCCCGAATACCCGTCTCGTCAACAAAAAAGAGCACTCCATCAGGGCTCAATTCCGAACATGAATAGGAGTTCCGGGATGCTCCCGCGAGTTCAAAATAGGTCTGGTCGTGAAGATTGAGCCTACTCCATATAAAAGACGGGCGCTCCGCATCGAAGTGCTGAATGATAAGCCGCTCGCGCGTACCGATCGCCGGCTTTAATCGCCAATTGCTCGCTGGAATAAGGGGGATTTTATTCATTAGAGTGGGGCGGCCTCAGACGGTAATGCGGCTGGACTGCAACTCTTTGGTGGCCAGAGGTCTTTCCGTGCTTTTTTAGTGCGGAACAACGTGCCATCCTTACACAAATATGTGCATTCCAATGTGTGCGTGGTAATGGGAGTTCCATCCGGCAGCACGGTAATTCTCGGGATGTCCTGCTCAGACGATAGACCGCAAGGCTCATCCTCATCGTCGCGCGTATCGCGCGTCTCCTTGTCCAGTTGTGAAAAAGCACCCTCGCCCGGAATGGGCTGCGAGGGTTTGGCGGGATGCCGACGGTTGTAGTCGAATTCATTGTATTGCCGATTAGCAACAGCACCAATATTCCAGCCTATCGAGAACGCGCCGATAAATAACGAAGCTATTACGATGGTGCTGGCAACTGGGCCCAGATAAATTTCCGCACTGACGGCCACCACAGTTGTTTCACCAGCGTCCGTCCGGAATAGAGTTACTACCGCTTGAGCCGCGCTTGTCGGCAATTCAGCAACGGCTTTTTCATCGGCCTTGACGGACGTCAGGCTCGCGGTGTTGATGAGGCCGGACGTGGTGGTCGAACCGACGCCG
>JAQTNG010000170.1 GCA_028714015.1 Elusimicrobiota bacterium
CGAAGACCTGCTGCGCCGCCGGCGCGGCGGCAGCGCGGCGGGGGTTTAACATGGGCGCGAGACTCAGCCAGCACTTCCTGCGCGACGAGGGCGCCCGCGACGGCGTCGCGGGCCTGGCCAACGCCGGCCCGGGCGACCGCATTCTCGAGATCGGGCCCGGCCGCGGCGCGCTGACCGGCCGGCTGCTCGCGACGGGCGCGCAGGTGACCGCGATCGAGCTCGACGAGATCATCGCGGGCAAGCTTCCGGGCATGGTCGGCCCCGACGCCGCGAAGAGCCTCAAGACGATCAACGAGGACTTCCTGCGCTTCGATCTCCGCGAGCTGGGGCCGGGGCCGTGGATCGTCGTCGGCAACCTGCCGTACGCGGTCGGCACGCCGATCCTTCAAAAGCTCCTGACCTGGAATCAGTGGAGCCGCGCGGTCCTCATGTTCCAGCTGGAGGTCGGCGAGCGCATCGTCGCCAAGCTCGGCGGCGCCGACTACGGCCTGCTGTCCTTGTCGGTGCTCGCGCGCGCCGACGCGGAGATGGCGTTCGAGGTCCCGCGCACCGCGTTCATGCCCATCCCGAACGTGGACTCCGCGGTCGTCGTGCTCACGCGCGCCGATCCGCCGCGGCTGCCCGCAGGCGAGGAGAAGGCGTTCTGGCGCCTGGCCAAGATCGCGTTCTCGCAGCGGCGCAAGATGGCGGCGGGGGTGCTTTCCAAAGCGATCGGGAAGCCGCGCGCGGAAGTGGACGCGGCGTTCGCGGCCGCGGGGCTCGACATCGCGGTGCGGCCGGAGGAAATACCGTTCGACGCCTGGCGCGCGCTGGCGCGCGCCTTATGTCCCTGAGACGCTGGGCCTGGTGCGGCCTGGCGGCCGCGATGCTCGCCGCGGCGGGCCTTCGCGCCGGGCTGATCGTCCACCGCTACTACGACACCGACGAGCTCGAGCATCTCCACGCGGCTTTGCTCGTCGCCCGCGGCAATCTTCCGTTCCGCGATTTCTTCGAGCATCACGGCCCTCTGTTCTGGGCCGCGCTGGCGCCCGTCGTCGAGCCTCCTCATGATCCCGTGAGCAAGGCGCTCGCCGGCCGTCTTTTCATGACCCTGTTCTGGCTGGGCACGCTCGGCCTCGTCGCGCGCCCGCGCCGCGGCGCGTCCCCGCTCGAGGGCGCGCTCGCCGCCGCCTGGCTCGCGGCCTTCGCCGCCTTCGCCCAGAAATCCCTGGAGATCCGTCCCGACGTCCCGGGCATGTTCCTCGTCGTCGCCGCCGCGTACGCGATCACGCGCCCCGGCCGCGGCGCGGGCCCGCTCGCCGGCGTCCTGCTCGGGCTCGCGCTGTGGTGCACGCCGAAGGCGGCGTTTCCCGCCGCGGGCATGCTTCTCGCCGCCGCCTGGCGGCGCGCGGACAAGGAGGGCGCTCCCGCCGCGCGGCGCCTCCTTGGGCACGCGGCGCTCGGGGCGGGCGCCGTCGCGGCCGTGGGCTGCGCCTATTTCGCGGCGCGCGGCGGCCTGGGCCGGCTGTGGTCGTATTACTTCCTCTACAACCTGGGCTTCCCCGGCGCGCGCGTCTCCTGGAGCGCGACGCTCCGGCCCTCCTTGCTGAGCGATCCCCTCATGTGGGCCGCGGGCCTTTGGGGCCTGCGGCGTTGGCGCGCGCACCCCGAGGAGGCCGGCGCGCTCGCGGCCGCGCTGGCCGGCCTCGCGGTGACGCCCTCGGCCTACTCCCAGCATCTTCTCTTCGTCGCGCCGTTCCTCGCGGGGTTCGCCTCGCGCGAGGCGATCCATTGGTCCGCCTCGCGCCGGCGCGCCTTGCTTGCCTCCGCCGCCCTTGCGGCCTCGTTCCTGATCCCCGCCGTTGGCGCCATGGGGCTCATACGCTACGGCAACGAGCTCCAACGCGAACGCTGGCGCTGCGTCACGCAGCTTCTGCCCAACGGCGCGGCGGTGTGGGATACGTGGACCGGCGACTCGTTTCATCGGCCCCACGCCGCGTTCACATGGTTTATACCGGACGACAGCCAGGCGTATTACGAGCCGGCGTTTCTCGAACGGCAATATTCCGAGGCGCTCGCGGCGCCGCGGACGCGCGGCGCGGTGCGGTGCGTCTCATGCCTCGAAAGATTGCCGAAAGGAATAACGGCGGCGTTCGATAAATATTTCGAGCCCTCGGGATGCGGCAGACTCTGGCTGAGGAAACGGGGCGTATGAAGGTCCGTCAGAAAGAGTTCTCCATCGCCGCCGCGGTCGCGGCTGGAGTCTTCATCCTTTTCGCCGCCGCGTCGCCTCCCGCGAGCTTCCTCCAGTGGGACGACGCGGCGAATTTATTGAACAACGACAAATGGCGGGGTTTATCGTGGGACCATTTGAAATGGATGTGGAGCACCCGCCATTATGGTCCGTGGCAGCCGTTGTCGTGGTTTTCTTGGGCCATCGACTATAAGCTGTGGGGACTCGATCCGGAGGCGTTCCGGCGAACAAATGTCGGGCTGCACGCCGCCACCGCCGGGCTATTCTTCCTGGCGTGCCGTCGATTGCTCCCGCGGGGGTCCTCCACGCCGTTGGGCGCCGCAGGCGCCGCCTTATTCTTCGCGCTGCATCCGTTAAGGGTCGAGTCGGTGATCTGGATCACGGAGCGCCGGGATGTGTTGTCGGGATTCTTTGCCGTGCTGGCGATCCTGGCCTGGCTTTACGATAGGCGCGTCGTATCGGCGTTCGCCTTCGTGGGCGCCGTGCTGTCCAAGGGAACCTCGATTGCCGTGATTCCGTTCCTCTTCATCATCGACGCCGTCGTTTTGCGCCGGGATGCCCGGAAATCCGCCGTGAGTCTGCTCCCGCACGCCGTCATCGGCCTTTTCGCGGCGTGCAAAAACCTGGGAGGATTTCAAACGGGAGATCTGCATGGATTGAATTTCGGCGCCGTCGATCGAGTTCTCGTCTCGTCGTCGGGAGCTTGGTTTTATCTGAGCAAGACATTCTGGCCGTTCAATCTTTCTCCTTACTACGCATTATCTTTGAACGGCAACGACATACGACTGGAATCGTACCCGGGAGCATTATCGGCCCTGCTCGTCACGGGGTTATGCTTCCACCGAAAAGTCCGCGCCTGGGCGGTGCCGGTCTGGTTCGCGTACCTGATCGCGTTGGCGCCGGTGTCGGGCCTGCTCCAAAACGGCCGCCAGGCCGCGGCCGATCGCTATTCCTATCTGGCGTGCATGCCCTTCGCCGTGGCGTTCGGGCTCGCGTTGGAGCGGCTGTATCTTCGGCGGCCGCGTACGGCGGCCGCCGTTTTGACCGGCATTTCGATGGTTCTTGCGACCGCGACCGCCGTTCAAGCCCGATATTGGCGCGACGACATATCTTTGTGGACTCGCGCGGTAAGCATTATGCCGGCCGCGTATCTTCCGAACTCCAACCGCTCGGTCGCCTTGCTTGCGGCCGATCGCGGCGAAGCCGCGATGCCTTATCTCGAAACCTCGATTCGTTTGGAGCCCCGCGACGCCGAAGCCCGGGTGAACCTGGCCTCGATCCTGGCGAAGAAGGGCGAATACCTCCCCGCGATCAAGCTTTTTGAAGAGGCCGTCAATTTGCGCCCGAGCGACGCGTCCTTTGCCTCCGCCCGGTATAACCTCGGAATTCTGCTGATTCATGAAGGCCGTAAAAGCGACGGCCTCGCGCAGATGCGCGAGGCCGTGCGTTTGAATCCGTCGCTTTCGCGACCGATGCCCCGTTAGGGGCGGACTTTCGTGAGAAGCTTGTCGGCCTCGTCCTGAAGCGACTGAGCGTTCGTGTCGATGTCCCGGGAATTCCGGTCGAGGTCCATCCCTTCGAACGTGAATCCCGCCCGCATGAAGTCGAAGTAAGCGAACCGGGCATCCATGTTGAACCAGTTCGTCTCGCTCTTCAGGCGGCGCGCGGCGTCGAGCAGGCGCGTGGCGGGGGCGACCAAGGTCTCGTCCTTCTCGGCCGAGGAGGCGAGGAAGCGCAGGTCGTTGAGGCGCCACTGGGAGTCGCGGCTCACCTGCGCGAGGTCCTGCGTGAGGCGCTGGATGTCCCAGCGCAGCGACGGGTCGGCGTCGGGGCGGCCGGGCTGGCCGGGGCGGCCGGGCTGGGTGCGCAGGCGCTGCTGGAGCCAGCGCAGGTCGTTGCGCAGGCGCAGCATGTCTTGATCATAGCGCTGGAGGTCCCAGGCCATGCTGTCGATCTGCGGGCCGGAGTTCGCGCCCTTCGCCTGAACCTGCGAGGCGCGCATCGCGGCTATCGAGGATTGCAGCTGCGAAGCGGCGAACTCGAACGAGGGGATCGCGGGCGTCGCCGACGCGGACGCGGCCGCGAGCATAAGGACGGCGGACAGGATTCGGATCATTAGACCTACCTCCTAGCCGGGCCCTTTAGACCCAGTGGGCCGATTTTACCTCGGGGAAGAGGTCGAAGTCAAGACGGCGGGAAGGGTGAAATTGAACGCCGAGCCCACGCCGGGGAGGCTCTCCACCCAGATGCGTCCGCCGTGCGCCTCGACGAGGCCTTTGCAGATGGCCAGGCCGAGGCCGAGGCCCTTGCGCTTGTGCGCGTTGTCGTTCGCCTGGTAGAAGCGGTCGAAGAGCATCGGCAGCTCGTCGGCGGGGATGCCGGGGCCGGTGTCGATGACGCTGAAGCGCACGGAATCGGCGTCCCGCTGGGCGGTGCACTCGATCGTGCCGCCCTCGGGCGTGAACTTGAGGGCGTTGCTCAGGAGGTTTCCCAGCACCTGGAGCACGCGGCGCGGATCGGCGCTCACGAGCAGGGAGTCTCCCACGGGGCTGCGCCAGTGCAGGCGGACGCCGCGGCGCGCGGCGTCGAGCTCCACCGACTCGACGGCTTCCTGGAGCAGGGCCGCGCCCTCGATCGGGTGGGCCTCCACGGTGAAGCCGTCGGACTCGAGGCGCACCGCTTCCTGCAGATGGTCGACGAGGCCGACCAGGCGCTCGGCGTTGGAGAGCACGGCCTTCAGGGCCTTCTGGATCTCCTCGGGACTGACCTTCTCCTTCGTCAGGTAGGACGCGTAGCCGTGGATCACGGCGAGGGGGTTCTTCAGCTCGTGCGCCACGTCCTGCATGAGACGCGTCTTGGCGTCGAGGCGGTCTTTGAGCTCGGCGAGGCGTTCGTGGGCGCTCATAAGGTAAGTAACTTGATTGTAGCACGATTTCAGGGCTTTTTAGTAGGATGAAGGGCGGTTCGCCGCGCCCGATTTCAGCAGGAGGAGCACCATGATCGACACCTCGCAATTCCGCAACGGCCTCGTCTTCGAAGACGAAGGGCAAATCCTCGAAATCATCTCCTTCCAGCACCACCGGAAATCCCAGTCCGCGGCCGTGTACCGCACCACCTTGCGCAACCTCGCCAACAACGCCGTCCTCGAGCGCTCCTACGCCTCGGGCACCAAGTTCCGCGACGTCCCCGTCACCAAGCGCGAGAAGACCTACAGCTACGACGAGGGCGACAAGGCCGTGTTCATGGACAACGAGACCTACGAGCAGATTTACTACCCGAAGGCGCTTCTCGGCGACCAGGTGAAATTCCTGCGCGAGAACATGGAGGTCCTCGCCGTCTACGTCGACGACAAGCTGACCGGCATCCAGCTTCCCGCCAACGTCGTGCTCACCGTGTCCTCGACGGTTCCCGGCGTGAAGGGCGACTCCGTCTCCAACATGGTCAAGCCCTGCACCCTCGAGACCGGCCTCGAGATCAACGTGCCCCTGTTCGTCAAGGAAGGCGACAAGATCCGCGTGGACACCCGCACCTCCTCCTACGTCGAGCGCGTGAAAGAATAAGGACGGGGTCAGGCTTTCCGATCTTGCAATTCTCCAGTCGGACGTAAGGGTCGAATTGCAAGATCGGAAAGCCTGACCCCTGGAACTCCCGATATGATCAAAGGCGTTATATTCGACATCGACAACACGCTGACCGACTTCATGAAAATGAAGCGGACGGCGGTGGACGCGGCCGTCGAGGGGATGATGGACGCCGGCCTGCCGGGCGCGAAGGACGACCTCGTCAAGGAGTTCTTCGAGCATTACTGGAAGGAAGGCATCGAGGACCAGAAGATCTTCGACAAGATCCTCAAGGCCAAGCTCGGCCGCATCGACTATAAAATTCTCGCCAGCGGAATTCTGGCTTATCGGCGATCCAAGAACGGGACGATGACCTTGTACCCGCGCGTCAACCAGACCTTGATCGAGCTGATGAAGATGGGCCTCAAGCTCACCGTGATCTCCGACGCGCCGAAGATGGAGGTCTGGCTGCGCATCGTCAGCCTCGGCCTGCACCACTACTTCGACGAGATCATCACCTCCGAGGACTTCGGCGTCAAGAAGCCCGACCCCAAGCCCTTCCGCAAGGCGCTCGAGGTTCTCGGCACGCGCGGCGACGAGACTCTGATGGTCGGCGACTGGCCCGACCGCGACATCAAGGGCGCCAAGGGCGCCGGCATCCGCACCGTCTGGGCGAAATACGGCGACACGTTCGGCACGAAGGAGTCGGGCGCGGAGTTCGACATCCTCGACATCTACGAGGTCGTCGGGATCATCAAGAAGGAGAACGGCGTTGCGGCTTAGCCGCCTTCTGGTTCCGGTTTTGATCGTCGGGATCGCGGCTTCCGCGCGCGCCCTCGAGACGGAGACCATCGGAGGCGCGGTTCTTGGCCCCGCGGTGCTGCCCGCCGGCCAGGTCCTGCGCGTGACATCGGGCCAGGCGCTTGTCCGCCTCTCGAGCGGCACCACGACGGCCCAGCTGGACGCGGGCATCGGCGCCGTCGGCGCGGCGCGCGGCGCGGACCTCGGCGGCGGCTGGCATCTGATTCATCTGGCCGTGGGGCAATCCGTGGCCGCGGCGCTGCCCATGCTGCGCGCTCTGCCTGGCGTCGCCTCGGCCGACCCGAGCCGCGTGTACTCCGCCAATCGCACGCCGAACGATCCGTCGGTCAACTCCCAGTACGCGCTCGCCCAGGTCTCGGCCTTCGCCGGATGGGAGTACGAGGTCGGGAACTCCTCGCGCGTCACGATCGCGGTGATCGACACCGGCATCGACGGGACGCATCCCGATCTCATCGGGAAGCGGACGAACACGGTCAGCAAGGCCTTCGACCCCAACACCGGCGTGATGACCGCGAACGACCCGCCGACGCCCGCCTGCAACCACGCGACGCATGTCGCGGGCGTCGCCGCGGCGTCCACGGACAACGGCACCCAGGTCGCGGGCATGTCCTGGGGCGCTCAGCTTCTTTCCCTCAAGGTTTTTACCAACGCCAGCTGCCCTTCGATCAATTGCACCGATGCCGGCTGCCTGACCAATGACGCGGGCATCATCGCCGCGATCAATCATGCCGTCACCTTGCAGAACACCGCGGCCGTCGGCAAGGTCGTCATCAATATGAGCCTCGGCGGCGCGGGTGCCTGTCCCGGCGCCGTCCAGACCGCGATCACGAACGCGGTTCTCGCCGGCGTGCCCGTCATCGTCGCGGCCGGCAATGACGGCGGCGCCGTCAACAATCCCGGCAACTGCGCGGGCGTGATCCCTGTGGGCGCCACGGACTCCAACAACAACGTCGCCGCTTTTTCCTCGCGCGGCGCGGAGCTCGCCGCCAACGGCCTCGTGGCTCCCGGCGTCTCGCTGCTGACCACCGACGAGGGCGGCGGCACGGCCAGCGCGACCGGCACCTCGTTCGCGGCCCCGATGGTCTCGGGCCTCGCCGCGCTGATCCTCTCGGCCAAGCCGGCCTTCACGGTCGCGCAGGTCTCCGCTGCGATCCGCGGCGGAGCCGACGCGATCGGGGTGGCCGGCTATGGAGTCGCCGGCCTCGGGACCGCGGGCACCACGACGGGCGCCGGACGCATGGACGCCTACCGCTCGATGCGCCTGGCGGTCAAAGGCACGCTCGCCGGCTTCGACGGAGAGCAGAAGCCCATCGCCTTCCCCAATCCGTTCAAACCCTCGACGTCGAGCATGGTGAACTTCGCGATTCCGCCCTCGCTTCAGGGCGGGCAGCTGAGCATCAAGATCTACACGATCGACGGGGCCTTCGGGCGCACGGTGATGGGCCTTTCCTGGGACGG
>JAQTNG010000171.1 GCA_028714015.1 Elusimicrobiota bacterium
CCTCTCCCTCGAGGCCGAAGGCGCCGGACTGCGTCACGAGCTCCCCCGTGCCTTCGTCGAGGATCAGGAACGCGACGAGGTCCGCCTCGAGCGAGCGCGCCACGATCGAAACGACCGCGGCCAAGGTCGAGGGCGCCTGCGCCGCGCGCGAGCTCAGCGCCCCGGCCACGTCGTGCAAAGTCTTGATCTCCTTCGACTTCTTGATGAGGCGGTCCTGGACCGCGGTGAGCTCGTCCATCGCGGCCGACAGTCCGCCCTGGAGCTTTTCCCGGGAGGTGGAGAGATCCGAGAGCCCCGCGGCCAGCACGGCGGCCGAGCGCAGCGCCGCCGCCGCGAGCTCGAGGCGCGAGGTCAGGGCTTCGCACCCCCCCTCCGGCCCGGAGCACACCGCGAGCACGACGCCCGCGCCGCGCTCGTCGGTCCAGCCCTCGGCGGTCGCCGCGCTGTAGCCGTGCTCGGCGAGCGCGCGCACGAGCGGATCTTCGGCGGGCGCGCCGTCGCCGAGGCTCCACGACGACCGCCCGGACGCGGCCGCGCGGGACAGCAGGCCCCCGTCGAAGCGCAGCGAGATCAGTTCCAGACGCGCCCACGGCCCGCCGCGATGCGCGAGCAGCGCGGCGCTTCCGTCGGGGCGCCGCGAGAAGGCGGCGAAGCTGAGCTCCGGCTGGCGCCGGTGCAGGGCGCCGAGCACGCGGCTCGCGGCTTCCTCGAGGGCGTGCCCCGGCCGGCGCACGGCGGCGTCGAGGTCGAGCGCCTCGGCGGCGAACTTCCGCAGATCCTCGAGCTCCGCGCGCAGCGCGCCCGCCTCGCGCTCGAGCGGCAGGACCTTGCGAAACGAGAACCACCACCACAGCGCCATGGCCGCGCAGCCCGAGGACAGTACGCCGACGACGGCCGCGGCTCCTGTCATTTCTCGAAGTCGAGGTGCGCGTTCATGTAATGAGCCGCGATGTGCAGCTGGGCGTGAGGAATCCAGCCCGTCGCGATCCCGGCGCTGTCGAGGATGTGGCGCACCGCGTGGCCGAACTCGGCGGCGCGCGGGGCCAGCGGCGAATCCGGCCCCGGCCCGACGAGCAGCACGCGCGTGACGCCGGCGCGATGGCACATGTCCGCGATCTGGAAGGGCACGCCGACCTGCTGCATCGCGTCGTACGTCCCCATCAGCGTGTGGGCGTAGGTGCGGGTGAAGCCGTTCTTGCTTCCGATCTCGTGGAACAGATTGGCGGCGTAGGCGCCGAGCCCGTCCTGCCCCTTCGGCACGAGGACCGCCATCGGCTCCGAGCCGGGCGGCGCCGGGGGCGGAGTGAACGACGCGCCGGCCGTCGACACGGGCGGAGCCTCGCTTCCGATCGTGATCGGCTCGTAGATGAGCCGGAGGATGTCCATCAGGGGCGCGGGCTGGCCGGCGGCCGCGCGCATCTTGCGCAAGGTGGCGATCCGCTTCGCCCACAAATTCAGGTCCTGATAGCCCCACATCGTCAGCTTGTCGGCGAGCTGGCCGATCTCGTCGCCGCTGAATTGGGCGCCGACGCGCTCGCCCACGGACCCGACGAGGTCGCGCTGGACGTTCGGGCTCGGAATCTTGAGATCCACCGACCAGCCCTTGGAGAACGTGAACTTCAGCGCCTCCTCGAGCGTGCCGAGCGCCTTCGGCGGGTACATCGAGGTGATGACGACCTGCTGGCTGCGGTCGAAGAAGGACTTGAACAGCTTCGCGAGCGCGTCCTTGTTTTGATCCGTCAAGGCCAGGAGGTGGATGTCGTCGACGAAGATCGCCTTCGAGTCCGCCACCTTCTTGTCGATGGCGGCCATGGAGCCGCTCGCGATCGCGGCGCTCACCACGCGCGACAGCCGCGCGCCCGAGGTCACCAGCAGCGACGAGGTTCCGAGGCCCTTCGACATGGAGCTCGCGATCGCGTACAGGAGGTGGGACTTGCCGGTGCCCGGCACGCCGTACAGGAAAAGCGGATTATACATCGAGCCGGGAGAGGTCACCACCGACATGGCCGCCGCGTGCGCGAAGCGGTTGTACGCGCCGACGAGCAAGGTCTCGAACGTCAGGTCCGCGCGCAGCTCGTCGGTCAGCACCATCGAGGCGGCGTTCACGGCGGCGGGCGTCGGCGTCGCCGCCGGCGCCGGCGCATCGACGGGCGCCGAAGCCGCGGCCGGCGTGGCCATGCGCACCTCGGTCGGCGGCGGCGTCGCGATCACGGGCGCCGGAGCGAACGCCGGCATCGCCGGCGCGGGCGGAGGCGGAGGCGGCGTCAGCACGGCCTCGGGCCCGAGCGAGATCAAGGGTTCCTTCGCCGGCGGCGGCATCGGAATCGGGGGCAGTATGTCTTTCGGCGGCGGCAGCGTCGACGCCGACGGTATGCCGGAGAGCGGCGCATTCATCGGCGCGGGCGGGGGCGGCGTCGGCGCGGGCGCGGGTTTGGGCGACATCTTGCCGAGCCACTCGTTGAGCTTCTCGCTCACCTCGGGCGTGACCTTGTGCAGCACGAAGCTGAGATTGAATTCCTCGCCGTCCAGAGGCGTGGGGCGGCCGCACAGCGCTCCGAATTTCTTGAGCACCGCGGCGACGTCCGCGACGCCTCCGCGCAGCAGCAGAAGATGCCGCTGGGGGTCGTCGGCGTTCGGCGAAGGCCGGATCTCCCAGCGATCCATCAGCTTTCTCCGGGGAGCAGCATCATGTCCACGATGACGTCCACGGCGGTGGACTTTTTCTGCGCGTCCGCGGGCGCCACCGCGCGAAACAGCAGATTCGCGCGCGAGCACGCCTCGGACATTTCGTCCACCTTCGCCGGAGGCCAGCCCTCGACGACGGCCAGTATGGCGACCGCCTTCGCTTGCAGCGATTTCTGCACCACGGCGTTCGGATCGCTCGCGGCGCCGACCTCGTGAGACAGCACCTCGCGCAGGAACAGCGGCTTCTTCGAGATCGTCCTCGCGGCCTGGCTCAAGAACGCGGCGAAGGCCGTCCTCACCTCGAAGCACGAGGCGGTGTGGATGTAGGCCACGCGGCGGATCTGCTCCCTGGGCGTGTCCGCCGGGAGCTCTTCGATCTTGGTGGACGCGACGACGGGCGCCGGGGCGGGCGCGGCCGTCGGCGCGGGCGGAGCCGCCGGCACGGGCGCGGCCGCCGGCGTCGCCGCGGGTTTCGGCGCGGGCGCGGGAGAAGGAGGAGGAGGCGGCGGCGCGGCGGCGGGCATCGGAATCGACGGGCCGGCGGAAAGCTCGATACCCTTCTGCTCGGGGAGCTTCGGCGCCGGCTTCGGAGGCTCCGGCTTCTTCTCCGGAGGCTTGATCATCCCGTCGCGCGGCGCGAGCTCGATGCTCGCAGGCTTCGGCGGCTCGGCAGGCTTTACCGCCTCGACCGGCTTCGGCGGCTCGGCAGGCTTCGGAATATCGACGGGCTTCGGAGCCGGGGGCGGCGGCGGCGGAGGAGGCGCAACGGCCCTGGGCGCCTCGATCTTCGGCGGCGCCTTCGGAGGCTCCTCGGGGGCCGGCTCGGCCGGCGCGACGCCTCCCATATCCGTGAGGATCGCGTCCAAGTCCGAGAGAATGGACTCGATGTCCTCGGGATGGTCCTTCTTCGGCTCGTCCGTCATCTCAGGTGCCGCCGGCCGAAAGGCCCTTGAGGCGCAGGGCCACGTCCTCGGGATTGCTGGCCTCTTCGAGGACCACCTTGTCGTCGATCTTCCCCTCGCTGTACAAGCGCAGGAGGTCCTGGTCGAAAGTGTGCATGCCGTAGTACTCGCCGCCCTCGAGCACCTTGCGGATCTCGGCCGTCTTGCCCTCGAGCAGGTGACGGCGGACCAGGCTGTTGCCGATCATGATCTCGGTCGCGGGGAAGCGGCTCTTGCCGTCCTTCGACAGCACGAGGCGCTGGCCGATGACGCCCTTCAGGCAGTTCGCGAGCTGCTGGCGGACCTGGGAGTGCTGATGCGCGGGATGCGCGTCCACGATGCGGTCCACGGTCTGCATCGCGTCGAGCGTGTGCACGGTCGAGAGCACGAGATGGCCGGTCTCGGCCGCGGCGATCGCGGCCTGCATCGTCTCGAGGTCGCGCATCTCGCCGATGACGACGACGTCGGGGTCCTGGCGGAGGATGTGCTTGAGCGCCGAGCCGAACGAGTGCGTGTCGAGGCCGACCTCGCGCTGGACGATCGTGGATTTCGCGTCCGTGTGGTAGAACTCGATCGGATCCTCGATCGTGATGATCCGGTACTGCTGGGTGTTGTTGATGTAATGCAGGAAGCTGTTGAGCGTCGTGGTCTTGCCCGCGCCCGTGATGCCGGTGAACAGGATCAGGCCGCGGCTCTCGTTGCCGAGCTTGGTCATCGCGTCGACGGGCAGGTTCAGCTCCTCGAAGGTGCGCAGCTTCATCGGCACGACGCGCAGGGTCAGCCCGAGCGTGCCCTTCTGCCGGTAGACGTTGACGCGAAAGCGCGCGAGGCCGTCGAGGCTGTAGGCGAGGTCGAGCTCCATCGTCTTCTCGAACTCCGCCGCCTGCTCCTTGTTCATCAGCTGGTAGGCGACGGTCTTGATGTCCTCGGCGGAGAGCTTCTGCAGGTTGGTGGCCAGGATCATCGCGCCGCGCACGCGCAGCGCGGGCACGGAGTCCGCCTTGAAGTGGATGTCCGAGATGTCCTTCTGGACCATCAAAGTCAGCAGGTTCTTTATGTCGATCGCCATGTCAGGTGAGCCCTCTTACGACTTCTATTCCTCTTAACGTCAGCCAATCCGTGACCAACGGGCTTATGATCGCGTTCTCCGGAATTGTAAGGCGAAGGCCGCCCGGCGTCAACCTCTTTTTTATGTCGTATTCGGACAGGAATACCCGGCCCGCGGGGCCCGTCGCGCTCCATAGGCGCGCGACCGCCGCCGCCGGCTTGGCCTGGGCCAAACCGGCGACGATGATGTCGATGAGATCGTCCCGCGTGAGCAATTAAACCCCGAGCGCGCGGATCTAGCGCTCCAACTTGATCGCGATGCGATCCAGGTACTTCTCCAGATCGTCGTGCGGACGCGGGATCACGTGCACCGCGACCAGCTCGCCGACCTTCTGGGCGGCCGCCGCGGCCGCGTCGACGGCGGCGCGCACGGCGCCGACCTCGCCACGGCACAGAGTCGTGCACAGGCCGTTGCCTACTTTTTCATAACCCACCAAGCGGACCTTGGCGGCCTTCGCCATGGCGTCCGACGCCTCGATCATGCCCGTGAAACCCTTCGTCTCCACCAAGCCCAGCGCTTCGCGAATGTCTGCCATCTTTCCCCCTTACTCCGGATCATGTCCGCCGAGGGCATCGCGGCCCTCGGCGCCCGTCTCGAGCACCGAGTTGCAGTGCGTGCAGCGGCGCGGCGTGGTGTAGGTCCGCTGACACTCGTCGTCCTCGGGCCACCACTCCTCGAAGAACATCTCCACCTTCTTGTGGCACTTGAAGCAGAACTTCTGCATCCCCGCGCCGCAGCCCGCGCAGAACTTCGGCAGCGGCTGGTCCTTGTGAGTGTGCATGATCGCCGCGCAGGCCCCGCACTGCAGGTCGATGTTGATCTTGTACTTCGGCGGCGTCTCGTCCTTGTCTTTTTCTTTCGCCATAGCTGTCCTCGTTGGGGTCAGACCTCCCGTTGTTGCGTAACTCCTAATCGGACATTCCAACCAGAGTTACGCAACAACGGGAGGTCTGACCCCATCTAATATCCCTTTCCTTCCGACTTGGCGTCGGTCACGATCGCGATGCTGGCCGAGGTGCCGAGGCGCGTCGCCCCGGCCGCGATCATGTCGGCCGCGATCTTCGCGTCGCGGATGCCGCCGGAGGCCTTCACGCCCATCAACGGGCCCACGGTCTCCCTCATAAGCTTAACATCCTCGACGGTGGCTCCGCCGCCGCCGAAGCCGGTCGAGGTCTTCACGAAGTCCGCGCCGGCCTTCTTGGCGGCCGCGCAGGCGCGCACCTTCTCCTCGTTGGACAGCAGCGAGGTCTCGAGGATCACTTTCAACACCTTGCCCCGCGTGGCGTCGCGGACCGCCTTGATGTCGTCGTAGACCACGATGTCGTTGCCGGATTTCAGCGCGCCGATGTTGATGACCATGTCGATCTCGTCGGCGCCGTTGGCGATCGCGTCGCGCGCCTCGATCGCCTTGACGGTCGGCGTGGTGGATCCGAGCGGGAAGCCGACCACCGTGCAGACCTTCACGCCCGAGCCTCTCAGGAGCTGGGCCGACAAGGCGACATAGGACGGGTTCACGCAGACGGAGGCGAAGCAGTAGGTCTTGGCCTCGTCGCAGAGCTTGCCGATCTCGTCCTGGGTCGCGTTGGGCTTGAGCAAGGTGTGGTCCACGTAGCGGGCGGTGTCGGAGCCCTTCTTCGTGGGCTTGCACACGGACACGCGGTCCGCGCCGACGGCCTGGATGATCCGGGCGTCGACGTGCGCGTCCTCGTCCTCGTCGTCGTGGGCGGCCTTGGGAGGCAGCGCCGAGAACTGTCCCTTCGCCGGAGCCGCGGGCGCCGCGCCCCAGGAGGCGGTGTTGCCGAACACCTTGCCGGCGCTGCCGATCGAGGTCCGGACCTCGCCCTTCAGGGCCTTGGGGCCGTTCTCGCACTCGCACTTGCCGGCCTTGAGAAAGCCCTTGGCGGCGAGCGCCTTCACCACTTCTTCAACGATGTTTCTCAATTGAGCTTCAGTCATATTTTTTTACCTTCCCACCCGACACCACGGAATCCACGATCCCGACGATCACGGTCCGGATCGGCGCCTTCTCGTCGTGCAGCACCGATCGAGCCGAGCCGCCCTCGTCCATCACGAGAACGATCGAACCCGGCCCGGCCCCCGTCGTGTACTCGACGGCCATGATCGCGTCGCCCGTGTGCTTCTCCGTCATCGGGTCGATCGGCCGCACGAGGAGCAGGCGCTTGTCGCACAACGAGCAGTGCTTGCGCGTGCCCCACACGTTGCCGACGACCTCGGCGACGAACATATTATGCCGTCCTCACTTCGGGTCTCCCCGAAAATCCTTGACCTGATGCCCATCCACGATGCCGACCACGGCGGCGTCGACCGGCGGCGCGTCCTTGAAGGCGACCGCCGCGTCCCGGGAGGCGACCCAGAATACTTTTTCGGAAGAGCCCGCGCCGACGGCGTCGACGGCCACGATCGGATCGCCGGCGGGCGACTCGTCCTCCCAGCGCAGGGGCTGGATCAGGAGCATCGTCTTGCCGTCGAGGGCCGGATCCTGGCGGGAGCAGAACACGCGGCCGATGACGCGGGCGAGCTTCATTTGCCCGTCCTCCACTGCGGCTCCTGATCGGCGTTGAGCTCGCGGCGCGCGACGCGGGAGACCTGAGGCTTCAGGTAATCGTACACCGCGCGAAGGTCGGCCCCCTTTTCTTTCAGGCCTTTGAGGAAGAAATAGGTGAAAAGACCGTGGCCCTTTTTCTGGTAGCTGTTGCTGATCTGGTCGCCGCCGGACGCCGTGATCACGATCAACGGACGCGGAACGCCGCTCTGGACGACGCTCACCAGGGGCCGCGCGCCCTGGGCGATCACGGAACGGCCGCCCGCGCCCGAAAAGCATGAATCCAGGACCAGAACCACGCGCTTGGCCGGGAGCTTGGCCAGAACCTCGTACATCTTCTTGAGCGGATAGCCCGTCTGCTCGATGTAGGTCGGGTCGGCGTCGAAGGGGACGAGATACGACTCGCCCGTTTTCGGATTCGGCGCCCCATGGCCGGAGAAGTACACGAACACCTCGTCGCCCGGCTCGACCCGGTTCGGCAGCCAGCGCTCGAAATACTTCTCGAAATCGCTCTTCGTCGCCCGGTCGTCGTTCAGGAGCGCGAGATTCTCCTCCGGGACCCCGAGCACCCGGCGGAAGTACTCGGCCGCGAGCTTCGCGTCGCTCGCCGCGAAATCGGCCCGCGGGAGCGTCTCGCGATAGCGCTCGACGCCGATGACGATCGCGTGCGCATGCGGCCGCGGCGCGACGGCGGGAGGGAGGTTCTCGGGATTCTCGGAATCGTAAGCGGGCTCGGGCGTCCGGACGGCGACGGCCGCGCGCGGACGAGGCGG
>JAQTNG010000172.1 GCA_028714015.1 Elusimicrobiota bacterium
CCCTGCAGGCCGTGACCGGCGAAGCCGGCCATGCGACCCTCGGTCGAGCCCTCGATTCGTTGTTCGATCCGTCCAAACCGCCTTTTCCCGTCGACCCTGGCAAGGTCGTCGTCGTTTCCGCGTCCGGCGCCCGCGACGAGGCCTGGGCGGCCGCAAAAGAGGTGTTGCGTCTGCTTGGCGAGGGCGTCCTGCCTCACGAGATCGCGGTCGTCGCCCGCTCTCTCGAGCCGTACCGCCTGGCGCTCGCGGAGGTGTTCGCGGCCGAGGGCCTGCCCCTCGATCTGTCCTGCGGCGAGCCGGTCCTGCGCCATCCGCCGGCCAAGGCCGCGCTCGATCTTCTGACCCTGCGCGAGCGCGACTTCCCGGCGCGCACCGTCGAGGACCTCGCGGGGTCGCCGTACTTCACGGCGGCGCAGCCCGAGCGCGCGGCGCGGTGGCGCCGGCTCGTGGACGCGCTCGGCATACGGGCGGGCTGGCTGCAGTAGCGCGGCAAGCTCGAGCCGCGCGCCGGCGGACCCGTCGAGCTGAGGCCGCACCGCGTGCGCGAGGGGCTTCCGGGCGAGCTGATCCCCGCCGCGGACGCGAAGGCCTTGTGGGACTTCGTCTCCGGCCTGCGCGAGAAGCTCGGCGCGCCGCCGGCGAAATGGTCCGCCCGGGCCGCGGAAGCGCGGGCCATCCTGGCCGCGCATCTGGGCTTGCCGGTCGAGGCGTCGGCGGCCGAACGCGACGCCGAGGCCGCCGTGCAGGACGCGCTCGAGGAGCTGTCCGCCTTCGACCGCCTCGGTTCGGAGTGCTCGTGGGAGGATTTCCTCGACGCGTTCGAGCGCAAGCTCTCGCGCGCGACGCGCGACGCGGGCGACGGGCGCCTCGGCGTGCGCGCGCTCGACGCGATGGACGCGCGCGGCCAGCGCTCCCGCGCCGTCGTGCTGATCGGCCTGAAGGAGAAGCTGTTCCCGCGCCAGGTGCTCGAGGACCCGCTGCTGCGCGACGGCGCGCGGGCGGCCCTGCGCCATCCCGCCGGCTACTGGATTGGGCGCAAGGCGGCCGGCCACGAGGAAGAGCGCCTTTTGTTCTATCTCGCGGTCGCGTCGGCGAAGGAACGCCTCGTGCTCGTCTATCCGCGCTCCGACGAGGCGGGCAAGGCCTCGGTGCCCTCGACCTATTTGCGCGAGCTGTGCCGCGCCGCGGGGCTGCCCGCGCCCGGCGAGGACGACACCCGGCGCGTGCCGCGCCAGCCCACCGAGCGTCTGCGCTCCGTTCCCGCGGAGATGCTCACGCCGCGCGAGGCCTCCCTGCTGAGCGTTCTCGAGGGCGGCTCGCCCGCCGAGGAGCTCCGCTCCGTGGACTCCGGCCTAGGGTCCCTGACCGAAGGCCTCGAGCGCGTCGCCGCGCTCAACGACCGGGGCGGCGCCGGATCGCACGACGGTCTGACCCGCCCCATCGCCGCCGAGCTCGCGAAGCTCAAGAAGTCCGGCCTGTCGCCGACGGCGCTGGACCTGTACGCGACCTGCCCGTTCCGCTTCTTCGCGGCGCGCGTGCTCGGGCTCGGAGAGCGCGAGGAAGGCTCAAATCAAGGCGAGCTGACGCCGCAGGCGCGCGGCCTCGTCTATCACGCCGTGCTCGAGCGGTTCTACTCGGCGCTGACCGAGGAGGCCTGGGCGGACAAGAAGGACTGGGGCCCGGCGTTCGACGCGGCGGCCGAAGCGGTGTTCGGCGAGAACGACTGGCGCGCGCTGGGCATCTATCCTCTGCTGTGGGAGTCCGCGCGCATCGACATGAGCGCTCGGCTCCGGGGCTTCATTCAGTGGGACCTCGAGCGCCTGCGCGCGGCGGGGGTGCGGCCGCGCCTGTACGAGACGAGACTGCAGGGCGGTCCGCCGGAGGGCGCGCCGGGCGGCGTGCCGTGGAAGGGCGTGGCCGACCGCATCGACGCCGACGAGTCCGGCGGGACTTTCCGCGTCGTGGACTACAAAACGCGGGCGAACGCGCGCTGGAAGAACCTGGCGAAGCAGGCCGCCGCGGGCGAGCTGCATCAGCTGCCGTTTTACGCCGAGCTGGCCGGCGCCGCGCTCGGCGAGGGCTGGTCGTTCGGCGGGGCGGAGCTGCTGTTTCTCGAGGTGGAGGAGGGCGAGGAGCGCTCGGCCGAGCTGAGCGCGGAGGACTGGGGGCTCGCGCGCGGGCCTTTCCTTAAGATTCTCGCCGAGCGCGTGGAGGCGATCTCCTCGGGGCGCTTCCCGATCCGCCCCGAGGACGGCGAACGGGGGCATTGCTCCTGGTGCGAGTTCCCGACCGTCTGCCGCAAAGCCCATGGACCATCCCGCGCGCGCGGCCTGCGCGCGATCGTTCCCGGGGCTTGACGAGCGGGGCGCGGCGTCCTACACTTCCCTCATGGCCGAACGCGATTGCCCGAAATGCCCGTTCTCCCCGATGGAAGAGATCGTGGCCGGGGAGATGGTGCTCGACGAGTGCCCGAGGTGCAAGGGCCGCTGGTACGATTTCGACGAGCTGTCGAAGGTGGTGACCGATACGGCCGCCTTCACCGCGGCCGTCGCGAAAGGCCCGCTGCGCCCGCGCCAGGGCGAGGCGAAATGCCCGGTCTGCCTCGAGGACATGATGAACGGCGGCTTCGGCAACGAGCTGCTGCGCGTGGATCAGTGCGCCGGCCACGGCTTCTGGCTCGACGCGGGCGAGCTGCGCCTGCTCAACATGCTGATGGCGTCCTAGCCGTTCAGCCGACGAGGTCCGCCGCGCCGCTCTTGTCGTAGGCCGGCAGCCTGAAGGAGAAGCGCGAGCCCTTTCCCTGCTCCGTCTCGAGCTCGAGATCCGTGCCGTGCGCCTCGAGGATCATCCGCGACAGCGCCAGCCCGACGCCGAAGCCCTTTGCCTCGCGCTTTCCTTCCTCCGAGCGGTAGTAGCTTTCGAAGATCTTCTCGCGGTCGGCGGGAGCCACGCCGATGCCGGTGTCGCTGACGTAGATCTCCACGCGCCCGCCGGGAAGCGCGCGCGCGCCGACGGTCACGGCCCCGCCCTCGTGCGTGTACTTGACGGCGTTCGTGAACAGGTTCGTGACGACGAGCGAGAGCGCGTCGGGATCTCCCGCGCAGGGCAGGGCCGCTTCCGGCGCCTCGACCTTCACCGCGAGCTTCTTGCGCGTGGCGAGAATCTCGAGACGGGAGACCGCGCCGCGCAGCAGGGCCGCGGCGTCCACGCGCTGAATCTCGAGCGAGAACTTGCCCGCCTCGAGCCGTCCGAGGTTGAGGAGGTTCGTGGCCATCGTCGACAGCGCGCGGATGTTCGCGGCGAGCATCTCGTGCCAGGGGGCGGCCGCGGCCGTGCCCGGTTCGTTCTCCTTGAGCAGGGCGTGCGCCGTGTGGATGACGGCCAGGGCGTTGTTGAACTCGTGGCTGACGCCCGAAACCAGCTGGGACTTCAGGCGCCCCGCCTGGCGTTCCTTTTCGAACTGAGCGTTGAGCTGGTCGGCCATCGAGCGCATCGCGCCCAGGAGGTCGAGGATCTCCGGGGGGCCGTCCGGCATGTCGAGCGTCCACGGCTCGCCGAGCTTCCACGTGGAGGCCTGCGCGCGCAGGCGCCGGACCGGCGCGACGATGATGCGGGCCACGCCGGCGGCGACGGCGAGGCTGCCGAAGAGGCCGAAGCCCAGCACCGCGGCGAAGGTGAGCAACGCCGCCTCGCGCGTCGCGCGGCGCTGGGCGTCGAGCCGGGCGAAGCTCAGCCGCCCGAAATGAGACATGCGCTCGATGTGACGGTCGACGATTTCGTTGTCGAGCGCCTGGCGTATGGCCTCGACGCGGGTCAGGCCGCCTCTCTTGCTCCGTTCAAAGAGCCGGTTCTGTTCGGCGTCGTACTTCTCGAACTCGCGGCCGATATCGTCCCACTCGGCGCGCTCCTCCTCGTCGTGGATCAGCGAGCCGATGCGGCGGTGGGTCGCGGCGAAGGCGCGCGCGGCCTCGGCTCGCCGCCCCAGCCAGGCGAGATCGCGCGTGGTCAGGTAATTGTCGGCGAGCGCGTCGACGCGGCGCAGCTCGTTGCGGTGCGCCGGCAGCTCCGTCAGCACCATGAGCTGGTCGGCGAACCCGCTGCCGAGACGGTCCTCGGCCCTGCTGTGCGTCAGGTACGACACGGTCGAGACCAGGGCGAACACGCTCAAGGTGGTCGCCAGGACCGCGGTCAAGCGCGCGCGCAAGGACCAATTTTTCACCCTATCATCATGCGATTTCCGAAGCCGGCGCGCAATCCGCTGAATTACCGACTCGTGCCGGCTCGGCCGGAGGGCCCAGGCCCGGGGGGACCTTCGCCTCAGGCGGGCGGATCGGCGGGAGTTTATACTGATATCGTGAGGATTTTGAAGGGTTTCCGTCTGATCCTGGCGCTGGCGTTCGCCGCCGTTTCGGCGCGCGCGGCGGCGCCGATCAGCCTGGTCGTTCCGGGGCTGTCATGGGCTCCGGCGGCCTGCCCTCTGATCCTGCCCGCGGCGGCGGCCGGGTTCGCGCCGGCGCTGTCCGTCTCCCCCGCCGGCCTCGTTCCATCGCTGCTGCCGCTGCCGGCCCCGGCCTCGCCGCTGGCGGTCTCTCCCTCCGCGGTCGGCCCGGCAGCCCGTCCCTCGATCATCCGCTCGCTCGGCTCCGTGCCCGCGGCCGGCGACGCTCCCGGCTCGGACGGCGCCGCGAAGCGCTACGCGGGCTTCTTCGACGGCGTCGTCCCGCCCGCGGACGGAGAGGCCGTCTATCCGCGCCTCGCCGTCGGCGAGGGCTCGATTCTTCGCCGGCCGCTTCAGCTCGACGCGGTCCGGAACGCGGTGCGGCTCGCGCTCCCGGCCCTGCGCGAGAGCGTGGCGCTCGGCGGCTGGAACGGCCCCCGCACGACGCTCGACGAATCGTGCTGCGGCGACGCGGCTCCGAAGCTCGCTTTGCTCCTGCGCGCGCAGGGCATCCCCGCGCGCCTGGTCGAGGCGGAGTTCCACTACTACGTCATTCTGGATCTTCCCGGCGGACAGATCGTCGTGGACCCGACCGTGCGCCAGTTCTTCGGCAAGAAGCGGGCCCCGGAGACGATTCCTCATGTGTTCGTCGGCACCATCGGCGACCTGACCTCTTTTTTCCAACGGCACGCCGCTTCGAAGACGACGCGCTACGACCCGCAGCGGATTTATTTCCGCGAATCCGTCGTCCGCGAGGACGCGCTGCGCGCGTTCGAGGCGAAGGTGCGCGACGGCGGCGCCGCGGAGCACGATCCACTGCGCCGCTTCCTCGGGCTGCCTCCGGCGGCCCCGCGCCCTCCCGGCGTTCCCCGCCTGATCATCCCCTAATTCCTATAATCGGGGCATGGCCGCTCCCGATAAAGCCGACCGCGACCTCGCGCGACTGAGCCTCGACAAGAGCGTCGTGGTCGAGGCCGGGGCGGGTACGGGCAAGACCACTCTGCTCACCGACCGCATCCTGTTCCTCGTGCTCGCGGGGGACAAGCCGTCGCGCATCGAGGAAGTCGTCGCGCTGACGTTCACGGAAAAGGCCGCCGGCGAGATCAAGGTGCGCCTGTCGGAGCGGCTCGCGGAGCTGTCCGCCGTTCTTTCAGGCGGCGTCCTGTCCGCCTCGGCCGCGGCGCGCGCGGAGAAGACCGCCGAGGAGCTTCGCGACCATTTCAAGACTCCCGCCGCGGCGATTTTGGAGCGCGCGCGCGCCGCCCTCGAAGACCTCGACAAGGCGCCGATCGGGACCATCCATTCCTTCTGCTCGCAGCTGCTGCGGCTGTATCCCCTGGAGGCCCGCGTCGATCCCGGCTTCCGCGTCGACGAGGGCGAGGCCTTCTCGGAGCTGTTCGCCTCGGAGTGGGCTCGATGGCTCGACGACGAGCTCGGCGAGCGGCCGCCGAGGCGCGCGCGCTGGCTGGAGCTGCTCGCGGTCGTTTCCCTGGAGGAGCTGGAGAGCCTGGCGCGCGAGCTGGGCTCGGAACGCTTCGACCCGGAGACCGTCGGAGCTTCCGATCCAGGCGCGGCCGCCGCCCTGCGGGCGCTCGCGGAGAGCGCGGCCGGGCTCGCCGCCGGGCGGCCCAAGCCGCGGGGGGGCATACTCGAGGCGCTGGCGGCGATCGAGAAGCGCCTGACGGCGGCGGCCGCCGCCGCTGAATCCGAAGATCCGCCCCTCGGCGTCACCGACCCGCCCGAGCCGCCCAATGCGAAGTGGCCCAAGGCCTGGGAAGAGGACGAAGCCGCCGCGGAGCAATACGAACGCCTCCGCCTTATCGCGAAGGCCGCGTCACCGCGGGGGGAGGCCGTGACCCGCCGCGCGGCGCGCCTTCTGGCCCCGTTCGCCGCGCGCCTGCGGCGCGAGTACGCGCGCCGCGGCTGGGTGTCCTTCGACGGCCTGTTGCGCCGCGCGCGCGACCTCGTCCGCGACGCCGCGCGTCCGCGCGAGGAGCTCAAGCGCCGCTTCGCCGCGATCCTGGTGGACGAATTCCAGGACACCGACCCTCTGCAGGGAGAGCTCCTTCTCTATCTTTCGGAAGGCCCCGGCAGCGAATCCCGGGCTTGGAGCGGAGTCGTGCCCGCCCCCGGGCGTCTGTTCGTCGTGGGAGACCCGAAGCAGTCCATATACCGCTTTCGCGGCGCGGACATCGCCGCCTACGAGGGCTTCATCGGCCGGCTGCGGGCGGGCGGCGCGCTGGCGTGCGACCTGACCGCGAATTTTCGCTCGGTGCCGGGCGTCGTGGGGCCGGTCAACGATGTTTTCTCGCGCGTGATGCGCGCGGAGGCCGGCGTGCAGCCCGCCTATAAAGGCATACTCGCCGCCAAACCCGATATGCCGGATGCCGGCGTGCGCGTCGTGGCCGTGACCGATCCGTCGGGGGAGGCGGACGCCGCGGCGTGCCAGCGCACGGAGGCGGCTTGGGTCGCGGGGCGGATCCTGGCGGATCCCTTAAGACCCCTGAAGGATTTCGCCGTCCTGCTGCGCTCCTCGTCGGCGCTGCCCGCGTTCCTCGATGCGTTCAAGCGCGCGGGCATTCCCTACGCCGTCGAGATCGAGCGGCATTTCTACGGGGCGCCGGAGGTCGGCGACCTGCTCAACCTGCTGCGGGCGCTCGACGATCCGGACGACCGCATCGCGGTGACGGGCCTCCTGCGTTCGCCGCTGGTCGCCCTCAGCGACGACGGCATCCTGACCCTCGCGCGCGCCGCCGCCCTCGACTACCGCAAGGATCCGCCCGCGCGGACCTTGCCGGAGGACGAACGCCGCGCCGCCGTCCGCCTGTTCGAGACCCTGCGGGCGCTGCGCGCGCGCGCCGGCCGCGCCCCGCTCGGCGAGCTCGTCGCCGCCGCGATCGCCGAGACGCGCCTGCCCGAACTCGCGGCCCGCGCCTACCACGGCCAGCAGACGGTGTCCAACCTGCTGAAGCTCCAGCGCCTCGCCGCCGAGGCGTCGGAATCAAGGGGCGCCACGCTCAAGGATTTCGTCGCCGAGGTTCAGGAGTCGGCGCGCGAGTCCCGGCGCGAGGGGGAAAGCCCGCTGGCCGACGAGCGCCTCGAGGCGGTCCGCATCATGAGCGTGCACAAATCCAAGGGGCTCGAGTTTCCCGTCGTGTTCGTCGCGAATCTGTCCGCGCGTCCCGCGACGGGCGATAAGGCGGCGGCGCGGCCCGACTGGACGACGAACCGTACGGCACTTCGCGTCGGCGCGTCGGTTTCCGCCGCCGCGTCTCTGGCCGACGCGCGCGAGAAGCGCATGGAACGCCGCGAGTCCGTGCGCCTGCTGTATGTCGCGATGACGCGGGCCAAGGAGCAGCTGATTCTTATAGGCCGCGAGAAGGCGGAGTCCGGCTCGCTCGCCTCTCATCTCGACGCGGCGGGGGCGTGGCCCCTTGGGGGCCTCGAGCGCGGCTTGCCCGCGCTGTTCATCCAGGCGGGGAAAGTTCCCGAGCCCGAGGCCGCTCCGGCCGCGCGCAGCGCCACCGGCGCCGACGCGGCCGCGACCGCGCGCGCGTGGGTCGCGCGCGCGAAGCCGCGCGCGGGCACCGAG
>JAQTNG010000173.1 GCA_028714015.1 Elusimicrobiota bacterium
ACAACCTTCCGATCGCGCTGCTCGACGAGTTCGCGGCCTTCGTGCAGAAGTCTCCGGCGATGACGCGCGTCGCCCTCGGCATGGACGTCCGCGAGGGCAAGGTGCTCGGCGCGCTGCCGCCGCTGCTTCGCCGTCTCAAGGTCCAGGGCCTGGACATCAACGTCCTGTTCATCGACGCGGCGGACGCGACCGTCATCCACCGCTTCTCCGAGACGCGCCACCGCCACCCGCTCGGCGGGAAGATCGCCGACGCGGTCAAGCAGGAGCGCCGCCTCTTGGCTCCCATCAAAGGCGCCGCCGACAAGGTCATCGACACGACGCGCCTGTCGCTCGGGGAGCTCAAGGAGAAGATCTCCGAGATGCTCGGCCTGACGCTGACGAGAGAAATGACTTTGCAGGTCGTCAGCTTCGGCTACAAGCACGGCATGCCCATCGACGCCGACATCGTCATGGACGTCCGCTTCCTGCCGAACCCGCACTATCTGTCCGCCCTGCGCAAAAAGACCGGCCTCGACGAGCCGGTTCAAAAATACATCCTCGCCCAGCCCGTCGCGCGCCGGTTCCTCAACGACTGGCATAAGCTGATCGCGACCTTGCTTCCGCATTACGTGCGCGAGGGGAAATCCTACCTGACGATCGCCATCGGCTGCACCGGCGGCCGCCACCGCAGCGTGTTCTGCACCCGGTGGCTCGCGCAGAAGCTGCGCGCGACGGGGCACCCCGTCCAGGAATTCCACCGGGACATCGCGCTATGATCAATTTCATCGTCGTGACCCATGGGGAGTTCGGCGCGTACCTCGTCGAGGCCGCGGAAGGGATCGTCGGCCGCCAGGCGCACGGCGTGCGCGTCGTGGCCACCTCCTCGCGGCAGTCCGTCGCCGAGATCAAGCGGCGCATCGAGCGCGCCCTGGCCGAGCTCGCCAATCGCGACGGCGTGATCCTGTTCACCGACATGCCGGGCGGCACGCCGAACAACCTGTCCTTCCCGTTGATCCGGGAGGAGAAGCACGTCGAGATGGTCAGCGGCGTCAACCTGTACATGCTCGTCTCGGCCTTCAGCCACCGCGACGAGATGCCGCTGAACAAGCTGGTCGAGAAGGTCGTCGCCGACGGCCTGAAGTCTATCCGCGACATTCGCGCGACTTTTCTTTCCGTGATGGGAGCCCGGTGATGGGCGTGACCTTGATGCGCGTCGATGACCGGCTCATCCACGGCCAGGTGGTCGAGGGCTGGGTGCCGTTTCTCAAGGTCGACCTCGTCGTCGTGGTGTCCGACGCGGCCGCCGCCGACGAGATCCAGACCGCGCTGATGAAGATGGCCCTTCCGGCTTCGGTCGGCCTGCTCGTCCTGACGGTCTCCGAAGCGGCGTCCGCTTTGAAATCCCCGCAGATGGCGGCTCGATCGGCCCTGGTCCTCGTTCCCGGGCCGGCGGAAGCGTTGGCCCTCGTCGAAAAGGGCCTCGCCGTCGACCGCATCAATGTCGGCGGCCTCCACTACACGGTCGGCAAGGTCCAGCTCGGCCGCGCGCTTTTTCTCGACGAGAAGGACCGGTTGGCGCTGCGCGCGCTCGCGGCGAAAGGCATCCGTCTCGAGGGGCGCGCCCTTCCCGGCGACGCCGAGGAAGATTTGACGGCCGCGCTGGAGGGACAGTGATCACGGCCGCCGCCTGCGCCCTGCTGGCGGTCCTCGAGCTCGACGCGGTGATGATCGCGCAGACCCTGGCGTCGCGTCCGCTCGTCGTGGGCGCGCTGATCGGCGCGCTGACCGGCAAGGCGCAGGCCGGGCTGCTGTTCGGCGCGGCCTACGAGCTGCTGAGCCTGTGCGATCTCCCCGTCGGCGGCTGCCTGACCTGGTCGGCCCCGGTCGCGGCCGGCACGGCGACCTTGCTCGCGAGCCGCGGGACGTCGTTCTCCCTCTGCTTCGCCGGCGGCGTCGCCGCCGGCGTCCTTCATTCGCGCGTCGAGGCTCTCGAGCGCTCGCGCCGCGCGTCGACGGGGGACGCGCTCGCCCTTCAAGCGGAGGCCGGCGGCCGGACGCTCGGCCGGGCGCTGGCCGTTTCGATCGCGTCGCACGCGGCCATGACCTTCGCGACGGCCTGGGCGGTCGTGGCGTTCGTCGGCTTCCTGGACCTGCGCTGGTGGACGGGCGCGCCGCGGTTCCTGCAGTCCGGAGCGGCGCTCGTCTCGTCGAGCGCGCCGTGGATCGGGCTCTCGGGCGTCACGGCCTGGGGACTGAGGCGCTCATGAGCGAGCTCGCCATGACGCCCTGGATGAAGGCCCGCGTCGGCGCGCGGCTGCTGCTGCTTCAGGCTCGGTGGGACCCGGCTCGGATGCAGGGCCCGGGCTTCGCCTTCGCGCTCGACCCCTGGCTCGCCGCATGCTGGGGCGCCGAGCCCGAGGGCCTGCTCGCGGCGAGGACGCGGCACCTCGAGTATTTCAACACGCACCCGATCGCGGCGTGGCTCGCCGCGGGCATCGTCTGCCGCCAGGAGGCCGCGGCGGCGGCGCTGTCGGGCGCCGCGCGCGAGGCCGCGATCGCCAGGATCCGTTCGCTCAAGACGGGGCTCGGCGCGTCGCTCGCCGGCCTGTACGATTCCTTTTTCTGGGGCGCCCTGCGCCCCGCGAGCGCGCTGGCGGGCATACTCGCCGCGCAGGCGGCCTACCGCCTCGGCTCGCCGCACGCGCCGGCCTGGGCGGCGGTCACGGCGCTTTGCGTCTACAACCTGCCGGCCTTCGCCGCGCGCGTCCTCGGCCTGCTGCGCGGCGCCGCCGACGGGGAACGCGCCGTGGCGGGGCTGACGAAGCTTCCCGTGCAGCCCTGGATCATCGGCCTGCGCCGGGCGACGGTCGCCGGCGCCTTGGCGGCGTTCGCGATCAGCGCGGGCATGCTCGGCGGCGGCGACCGCCTGACGGCGGCGCTGACCTTCGCGGCGGGGCTGATCCTGACCTGGCGCGGCGTTTCGCCCCTCTCCCAGCTCGCATTCGCGGGGCTCGGCGGCATGGCCGCGTCGGCCGCGGGGTTGTGGCCGTGATGGAAAAAATCATGACGATCCGCAACCGCATGGGCCTGCACGCGCGGCCCGCGGCGATGTTCGTCCAGGAAGCCAATAAGTTCAAGAGCGAGATTTTCGTCGTCAAGGACGGCCTGCAGGTCAACGGCAAGAGCATCATGGGCCTGATGCTCCTCGCCGCGGAGAGCGGCTCCAAGCTCACGGTCAAGGCCGACGGGCCCGACGAGGCCAAGGCCCTCGAGGCCCTCGAGAAATTGTTCGAGAAGTTCGGCGACGTATGATAGTGATCAAAGGCATCGCCGCCAGCCCCGGCATCGCGATCGGGCGCGCTTATGTGGTCGAGGACGAGGACATCGTCGTCGAGCGCGTCGAGATTCCGCGCGACAAGATAAAGGAAGAGGTCCGCCGCTTCAAGACCGCGCAGAAGGCGACCCACCGCGACCTCGACGCCGCCGAGATCAAGGTGCTCAAGGTCCTCGGCAAGCACCACGCCAAGCTCATCGACGCCCACCGTCTCATCCTGAAGGACTCGCTGATCACGCACGACGTGCCCAAGCGCATCACGGAAGAAGGCGTCAACGCCGAGTTCGCGCTGTCCGAGGCCCTCGAGCAGGTCAACCGGCAGTTCGAGCGCATGGAGGACGAGTTCTTCCGCGAGCGCCGCCACGACCTGTTCGACGTGGGCAAGCGCCTGCTCCTTCATCTGATGAAGCGGCAGAAGCGCTCGCTGTCGGACATCGACGAGGAGTGCATCCTCATCTCCCGCAACCTTCTCCCCTCCGACACGATGGGGCTCAAGGAGACGAAGATCATCGGTTTCGCCACCGACCTCGGCGGCAAGACGAGCCACACCGCCATACTCGCCCAAAGCCTCGAGATCACCGCCGTCGTCGGGCTCTCCGACGTCAGCCGCCGGGTCAAGACCGGCGACACGGTCATCCTCGACGGCGAGCAGGGCCTCGTCATCATCAACCCCGGGCCCGAGACCGTCGCGAAATACGAGAAGGTCCAGCAGCGGTCCGTCGCCGAGGAGCGCTCGCTCGAGACGCTCAAGGGCCTGCCGACCGTCACGCTCGACGGCCGGGCGTTCAAGCTCGAGGCCAACCTCGACTCGCCCGAGGAACTCAAGAGCGTCGTCGCCCTCGAGGTGGACGGCGTCGGCCTTTTCCGCACCGAGTACCTCTTCCTCAACCGGACCGAAGCGCCCTCCGAGGAGGAGCAGGTCAAGGCGTACAGCGCCGCGGTCAAGGCCCTCGGCGACCGCGAGGTCATCATCCGCACCGCCGACATCGGCGGCGACCGCCTCTCGACGCTCGGCATCGAGGGGCCGAAGAACGAGTCGAACCCGTTCATGGGCCTGCGCGGCGTGCGTCTGTTCCTGCGCCACCTCGACCTGTTCAAGACGCAGCTTCGCGCGATCCTCAGGGCTTCGCTCAAGGGCAAGGTCCGCGTGATGATCCCGATGGTCTCCGCCGTCGGCGAGGTCCTCGCCGCGCGGCGCCTGCTCGAGCAGGCGCGCGCCGAGCTCGCGGCGGAAGGCGTGGTCTTCAAGGAAGACCTGGAGCTCGGCATCATGGTCGAGATTCCCTCGACCGCGATCCTCCTCGACGCGTTCCTGCCTCACGTGGACTTCGTTTCGATCGGCACGAACGACCTCATTCAATACACGCTGGCCGTCGACCGCATCAACGAGAACGTCACGCACCTCTACGATCCCTACCACCCGGCCGTCATCACCTTGCTCGACTCGATCGTGCGCGCGGCTCACGCGAAGGGCAAGTGGGTCGGCGTGTGCGGCGAGATGACCTCGGACCCGCGGGCGGTCCCGCTGCTCGTCGGCCTCGGCGTCGACGCGATGAGCATATCGCCGCGGATGTTCCTCAGAGTCAAGCAGACGATCCGCGGCCTCAAGCACGAGTCCATGAAGCGGCTCGTCGTGAAGGCCCTGGCCTGCGCGGAGTCCGACGAAGTCCGGCGCCTGCTCGAGCAGAACCCGTAAGAACATGAGCGCCCCCGACCGCATCCGAAATTTCTCCATTATCGCCCACATCGACCACGGCAAGTCCACGCTGGCGGACCGCCTGCTCGAGATGACGGGCACGATCGCGCGCCGCGACATGCAGGTCAGATCATGGACTCGATGGAGCTCGAGCGCGAGCGCGGCATCACGATCAAGGCCAAGGCCGTGCGCATGGACTACACGGCGCCCGACGGCCAGGTCTGGCTGCTCAACCTCCTCGACACGCCCGGCCACGTCGACTTCACCTATGAGGTCAGCCGCGCGCTGGCCGCGTGCGAGGGGGCGCTGCTCGTCGTGGACGCGACGCAGGGCGTCCAGGCGCAGACGCTCGCCAACGCGACGCTGGCGCAGCAGGTCGGCCTGCGCATCATCCCGGTCATCAACAAGATCGACCTGCCTTCCTCGGACGTCGACGGGACTTTGGAGCAGATCTTCGACGTGCTCAAGATCGTCGAGGATCCCGTCCTCATCTCCGCGAAAAGCGGCGAGGGCTGCCAGGGGGTGCTCGACGCCATCATCAAGGAGATCCCCGCGCCGACCGGCGACCCGAAAGCTCCGCTTTCGGCTCTGATATTCGACTCCTCCTACTCCACCTTCCGCGGCGTGATCCTGCTCGTGCGCGTCGTCGACGGCACGATGAAGAAGGGCATGCGCGTGAAGTTCTTCTCGACGGGCACCGAGGCGATCATCGAGGAGGTCGGCTTCCTCAAGCCGAAGATGATCCCCTCCGACGCGCTCGGCGCGGGCGAGGCCGGCTACATGATCTGCGGCATCAAGGACATCCACACCGTGCGCGTCGGCGACACGGTCATGGAAAAAGACCGGCCGCTCGCCGTGGCCCTGCCGGGCTACAAGGAAGCCAAGCCCGTCGTCTTCGCGGGCATCTTCCCGATCGATCAGTCCGAATACACGGCGCTCAAGTACGCGCTCGACAAGCTCAATCTCGAGGACTCCTCCTTCAACTACATGGCCGACTCCTCGCAGGCGCTCGGCTTCGGCTACCGCCTCGGCTTCCTCGGCCTGCTGCACATGGACATCGTCAAGGAGCGCCTCACGCGCGAGTTCAACCTCGACCTGATCGTGACCGCGCCGAACGTCATCTACCGGGTGCAGACCTACGAAGGCAAGTGGATCGTCATCGACAACCCGGCGAAGTTCCCCGAGCACGGCTTCATCAAGAGCGTCGAGGAGCCCTTCGTCCTGCTGACGATCGTGCTGCCGATCGAGCACCAGGAGCCGGTGCTCAACCTCATCAAGGAGCGCCGCGGCGTGTACGTCGGCATCGAGTACCTCTCGCCGACGCGCATGCTCATCAAGTACGAGCTGCCGCTCGCCGAGATGGTCGTCAATTTCTACGACCGCCTGAAGTCCGTCTCCAAGGGCTACGCGACGCTCGACTACCACCCGATCGGCGACCGCGAGTCGGACATGGTCAAGCTCGAGATCCTGATCCACGCCGAGCCCGTCGACGCGCTGAGCCAGATAGTCCACCGGGACAAGGCCCAGGAAGTCGGCCGCAAGCTGTGCGAGAAGCTCAAGGAGCTCATCGACCGCCAGAACTTCGAGGTGGCGATCCAGGCCCGCATCAACGGCAAGATCGTCGCGCGCGAGACGATCGGGGCCAAGCGCAAGGACGTCATCGCCAAGTGCTACGGCGGCGACATCACGCGCAAGAAGAAGCTGCTGGGCAAGCAGAAAGAAGGAAAGAAACGGGCGAAACTCATCGGCTCCGTCGAGGTTCCGCAAGAAGCCTTTCTTGCGGTCCTCAAGATCGACGAGGACTCAAACTAGCCCCCAAGGAATTTCATGGAAGAAAGATTATTGTTTGTCGGCGTTTCCCTCGGACTTTTCGCCTGGTACTCCCGCCGCTGGAAGGACCGCGGCGGGCCGAAGTCTCCGCTCGAGTCGGCGGCGTGGCACGCGCTGTTCTACGCGATCGCGGCCTTCTCCATCATGATGATCCTCACGATGGTGTTCGAGGGGCGCACGAAGGTCATCGCGCTGTGGGCGCGCGCGCTGCGCGTGGGCGACATCGTGCCCGCGCTCTCGGCCGCGGCCGTCGCCGCCGTCATCGGCTTCTGGCGCGCGTGGTCCAAGGGCGAGAGCGTGGAAAGCCGTCGATTCTACCTGGACGACGACCTCGAATGGGCCGACACCGTGTTCTCGTCCGCCCTGCTCGCCTGGGTGCTCATGACCTTCCTGATCCAGGCGTTCAAGATCCCGTCCGGCTCGATGGAAAAGACTTTGCTCATCGGCGACCACCTGTTCGTCAACAAGTTCGTCTACGGCCTGCGCGTTCCCGTCTGGGGCAAGCGGATACTCTCCCTGCGCGGCCCGCAGCGCGGCGACGTCATGGTCTTCGAGTTCCCGGTCACCGATCCGCGCGACACGCACTGCGGCAAGGTCAACGCGGGCGAGAACTTCATCAAGCGCGTCATCGGCCTGCCCGGCGAGACGATCACCGTCAGCGCCGGCCGGGTCCTGGTCGACGGCAAGCTGATGAGCGACGAGACCTACGCCCAGTGGGACGATCAGTTCCGCCAGCCCGAGTCCGTGCACGCGAAGGAAATATCGCCGGAGCGCTACCAGCAGCTCTGGCAGGACCACAAGCTCGACCGCGAGCTCGGGGACATCCAGCGCGACTACTTCGGCCCGGTCAAGGTTCCCGAGGGCTCGTACTTCATGATGGGCGACAACCGCGACCACTCCTGCGACTCGCGCTACTGGGGGCCCGTGGACAACCGCTTCATCAAGGGCAAGGCCTGGTTCATCTACTGGCCGCCCTCGCGCATGAAGGTCGTTCGCTAAGAAACGACCTGCCGCTTCGGCGGATTAAGAATTCCCTGCGAGCGGAATTATTCAACAGCCTTAACGCAGACGCTGACCAGCGGCGGCTTCAACAGTCCACCCAAACGAGGCCGCCGGCTGGTCAAGCGAATGGTTAGCCAGCACGGCTCATTCCAAACGTTTTTAGATGCCCGCATGCGATCCCATAC
>JAQTNG010000174.1 GCA_028714015.1 Elusimicrobiota bacterium
GCCGACGCGCCCGATCGCGAAGCGGCCGGGCGCGAAGATCACCCCCTGCTGGTTCGAGGCGTTGAAGATCCCCCGGTCCCGGTCGGAGCCCGTCTTGGCCCCCATCCAGCCGGCGCGGACGGAGAGCTCGTTGCCGAGGTTGAAGTCCTCGATGCGCTCCATCCGGTCGATGTAGTTCTCCTTGATGTAGTCGGGCTGCACCCACGAGTAGCCGATCGTCGGGCCGGACAGGTCCCGGTCCACCGGCAGGGAGCCGGACGCGGTCTGGGGCAGCGCGTCGTATTGCGCGCGGTCGGTGTACCAGCCGCCCTCGACGCGCTGAACGAACAGCGTGTCCGCCTCGAGCCGCCGCCCGAGGGAGGCCTCCCCGATGCGCCGCCTCGTCCGGAAACGGGAGAACTCCTCCGCGTCACGGTAGACGTAGGTATCCGACACCGAGCGCTGCCAGGCCGCCGCCGAGGCGCGCGCGGAGTCGAGAGAGTAAAAGGGGCTCGTCAAGGAGGCGCTGTTCGAGTCCCCGGACGAGCTGTGCGCGTAGCCGGCGTCGAGCGCCATGCGCGTGCCCATGAACCGCGGGTCGCCGTAGCTGTAGGAGCTGGTGGTCTTTCTCCCGGTGCGCCCGTAATCGAACGCGACGCTCTTGCCGTAGCCGAGGATGTTCCCTTCCTCGAGGCCGAGGCCGAAGAAGCTCTCTCCGCCCTCCGTGCCCGCGGCGAAGCGCGGATTCGTCGTCCAGCTGTCCTGGCTGCGCACGACCGCGTCCACCTGTCCGTCCGGCCGCTTGACCGGGATGATGTCGATGCGGCGGAAGGAGCCGTTGGAGCGCAGGTTTCGTTCGGACTGGATGACCTTCAGCGGATCCCAGACCTCGCCGGGCGCGAACAGGAGCTCGCGGCGGATGATCATCTCCCGGGTCGGGTAGTGGATCTTGTTGGCGACGCGGAAAGGCCACCAGTCTTCTCCCGGGACCGTCGGGTCGAACACGTTCACGCGCTCGACGCGGATCTCCCCGATCGTCTCGCCGGTCAGCTCGGGCGGGGGCTCCGGCGATTGATAGGCGCCGGCGGCGCGCGCGAGCAGCACCACCCCGAGGAGGCCGAGGCCTGACCCCCGCCTCGTCATGCGCGGCGGAGCTGCGTGAGGATCTCGGTCGTGGAATGCGAGCGGTTCAGGGTGTAGAAGTGGATGCCCGGCGCGCCGCCGTCGAGGAGCTCGCGGCACTGCCGCGCGCCCCACTCGACGCCCTCGCGGAGGACGGCCTCGGGATCGGCCTGGACCCGGGCCATGCGGGCCTCGAGCTCGTCCGGAATGCGGGCGCCGCACATCGACTGGAACCGCTTGAGCTGGGCGTACGCGGTGACCGGCATGATGCCCGGCACGATCGGCACGCTCACGCCCAGCCCGCGCGCGCGCTTGACGAAGGCGAAGTAGTCCTTGCTGTCGAAGAACAGCTGGGTGAGCGCCCAGTCGGCCCCCGCCGCGGACTTCTGCGCGAAGCGCGCGAGATCGTCCTCGGGCGACGCCGCCTCGGGGTGCGTCTCGGGATAGCCGGCGACGGCCATGCGAAAGCCCCCCCGCTTCTTGACGAAGGAAACGAGATCGGCGGCGTAGCCGAAGTCCCGTTCGCCCGGCGGCGGCACGGGATGATCCTTGGGCGCGTCGCCGCGCAGCGGCACGAGGTGGCGGATGCCGAGCGCGGCCAGGCGGTCGAGCACGGCGGCGATCTCCGAGCGCGTGTGCGCGATGCAGGTCAGGTGGCAGGCGGTGGTCAGTCCCGTCTCGTTCTGTATGCGGCCGGCGGCCTCTACGGTGCGCTCGCGGGCGGAGCCGCCCGCGCCGTAGGTCAGGGTCACGTAGTCGGGGCGGAGGTCCTTCAGCGCCCGGACGTCGGCGATGAACTTGTCGATGTCTTCCGGCGCCTTGGGCAGGAAGAATTCGAATGAGAAGAGCGGGCGCCCTTTCCCGAACAGCTCAGGGATATCTTGCACTTCTGAGATATTACCAAATGTCGGAGTTGCGCCGCTTTTGTGACGGTGGGGTGAACGAGGCTATGGGACCGCGGCCCCGCCGAAAGAGAACGCCCCGGGTCCGCAAGCGAGCCGCGTTACGAAGACTTGCCCTTGGCCGAGCGCGTCTCGCTTTCCTCGATCAGCCGCTTGTATTCGTCGATGACGGTCGGGTCGGTGTTGACCATGCTCGCGGTCTTGAAGTCCCCCGCCGCGTTTCCGAATTTCTGGGAGGCGGTCCACACCGAGGCGCGATTGCGGTAGTAGCGGTCGACGAGGGAGTTCACGGCGATCGCGCGGGAGAAGCTCTCGAGCGCCTCGTCCTGGCGCTTCAGCGCGAAGTAGCCGAGGCCGAGGCCGTTGAGGGCGTTCGGGTCCAGCGGATCGGTCTTCACCGCGAGCGAGTAGTTCTCGAGCGCCTTCGGGTATTCCTTGAGGAAGTAGTGGACGTTGCCGGCGCGCAGGTAGGCCTCGGCGTTCTTGGGGTCGGCCTGCAGAGCCTTCCCCAATTCGCCGACCGCGGCCTTGTAGTTGCGGCGCATCGTCAGCACGATCGCCAGCTTCACGCGCGCGTTCGAGTCGTTGGGCTCGAGCTCGAGGGCGCGCACGAAATCCTGCTGGGCGGCCTCGAGGGCGTCCTGCGCGGTCAGCGCGACGCCGCGGCCCACGTAGGCGTCGGCGACCGAGCCGTCGATCTCCATGGCCTTCGTGTACTCGAGCACGGCCTTGTCGAACTGCTCGGAGTTGTGGAGCGAGTCGGCGCGCAGGATGAACACGTACGGATCGCCGAGGTCCTTCATCATCTGGCCGTCCAGATCCACGATCGCCGAGAGATAGTCGTTGCCCTCGGGATGGCCGGCCGCGAAGCCGATGTAGGGGCTTCGGACGTAGGGATCCATGCCGACGGCCTGGAGGTAGGTGCGGTGGGCCTCCTTGTACTGGCGCGCGGCGGCGTGGGCGATGGATTTCGCGATCAGGCCCTCGGCGCGGCGCGTGCCGAGCGCCCAGGCGGTGTCGATGTCCTCGATCGCGCGCGGATACCGCTTCAGATCGAACTTCGCGAGCGCGCGCTGAAGGTAGGCGGGGCCGTGCTGGCTGTCGAGCTCGATGGCGCGCTCGCAGGACTTGAGCGCCTCTCGGGGATTATGCGCGAGCCGCTGCGCCTGGCAGAGGTAGGTCCAGGTGTCCTTCGATCGCGGCTCGAGCTCGAGGGCCTTCTTGAAATCGGCCTGCGCGGCCTTGAGCTGGTTCAGCGAGCCGTAGGCGAGGCCGCGGTGCTGGTACCCGCTCGCGAGCTTGTCGTCGAGCTGGAGCGCCTGGCTGAGGTCGCGGACGGCCTGCTCGTAGTCGCGCGCGCGCAGCCGGATGTTGCCGAGGGTGTCGTAGATTCCGGCGTTGCGCGGGTCCTTCTCGAGGGCGGCTTCGATGTCGCGCATGGCGCCGGAGTGGTCGCCGAGCTGGAATTCGGCGTCGGCGCGGCGCTCGAGTATGCGCGCCGCGGGCCCCTTGAGCGCCAGCGCGGTGTTGAACGAATCGATCGCCTTGAAGTAGAGGCGGCTGCGCAGGCGCAGGGAGCCGAGGTTGTAATGGTAGCCGGGCTCGCGCGGCTTGAGCTCGACGGCCTTCATGACGTCGCGCAGCGCCTTCTCGGGCTCCTTGAGCGCGTTGGCGTACAGCGCGCCGCGTCCGTTATAGGCTTCGGCGAGCTTCGGGTCGGCGTCGATCGCCTTCGTGAAGTCCTCGAGGGCCAAGGTCGGCTTCTCGACGCGGGCGTAGAAGCTCGCGCGCGCCACGAGGATCTCCGTGTCGGCGGGGGCCAGGCGCACGGCGCGATTGAGGTCGTCCATCGCGGGCTTGTCCTGCCCCATGCGCGCGAGCAAGGTGCCGCGCGCGGCGAGCACCGCGGCGTTCTCGGGCTCGCGCTTGACGGCCTCGTCGAGGTCGGCGAGCGCGCGTTTTGGGTCCTTCTCCGACTCGTACACCCGCGCCCGGCGGACCAGCGCCGGGACGGCGGCGCCGAGGTCGTGGGCTCGCCCGTAGGCGGCGATGGCGTCCTTCCAGAGCTGAAGCGAAAGGTAGCGGTCGCCGATCGCGAGGGCGGCCTCGGGCGTGAGCTTCTGCGAGGTCATCGCGTTGTGGTAGTCCGACAGGGCCTGCTCGCGGCGCCCGCCGCGCCAGTGCAGCTCGCCGCGGTTGTAGTAGGGAGCGTAGTCCTGGGCGTCGGCGCGGACGGCTTCCTCGAAATCGCTCAGCGCGCCGGGCTCGTTGCCCTGGCGGAGCTTGAGGGCGGCGCGGCCGAGGTAGGCGTACGAGTACTCGGGATCGATCGAGATCGCTCGGTCGTACGCCTTCGCCGCGCGCTTGAAGTCGCCCTGACGCGCCATGGCCGAGCCGACGAGCGCGAACGCCAAGGTGAAATTTTTGTTGGCGCGCAGCGCCGCGGTCAGGTCGAGCACGGCTTTCGCGTCGTCGCCCTTGTCGTAGTACGCGCGGCCCCGCGAGTACAGCCACAGCGCCGTCTTCGGCTCGCGCTTGAGCGCGTCGTCGAGGTCGGCGAGCGCCTTCGCCATGTCCCCCTTCTCGCGCCATACCCGGGAGCGGGCGTAAAACGCCGCGGGCGTCTTCTGGTCGGCCTTCAGCGCGGCGTTGAAGCTCTCCAGCGCCTTGTCGACGCGGCCGAGCAGCAGCTGCGCCCCGCCCTGCGCGACGAGCTCATCGACCGCCAGCGCTCCGGTGCCGACGCCGAGAAGCTCGAGCGCCTTCGTCGCGTCGGCCTTCTGCCGCGTCGAGTCGCCGGCCGCGTGCCACAGGCGCGCCCTCAGCTCGTAGGCGTCCCCGTTGCGCGAGTCCGCCTCGAGCGCCGCGTTGGCCGAGCGCATCGCGTCCTTGAACTCGCCGCGGCGGTACAGGGCTTCGCCCTCCACGAACAAACGCCGCGCCGCGCCTTTGTCCGCGGCCCTCAGGGAGGGCGCGAATAAGACGAGGGCCGCAGCGGCCGTCGCGAGCAATCGGAATACCTTCAACATGAGGAGAGTACCGGGAACGTGTTACAAATTCAAGGCTAACTAAAGGTAGAAGTCTCGCACCCAGCGGTGCTTGGCGATCGCGGCGAGCTCGGCGGCGTCGAAGTACCTCCCGTCGCAGGCTCGCGCGTTGAAGGTCACGTGGGAGACGCGGCGCATGCCCGGGATCACGGTCGTGACCGAGTCGAAGCTCAGGCAGTACTTGAGCGCCGCCGCCGCGAGCGTCTCCGCCTTGGGGCCGATCACCGTGCGCGCGAGCTGGTCGGCGCGCCGGCAGGTCTCCGCCAGGCGCTCGCCGCCGAAATAATGCGAGCGGAAATCCTCGGGCGCGAAGCGGGTGTCCGGCGTCAGCGTCCCGGTCAGGCTCCCCTCGTCGAACGGGCAGCGCACGATCACGCCGACGCCCTTCTGCCGGCACAGCGGCAGCAATGTGTCGGCCGCGCGCTGATCGAACATGTTGAAGAGGACCTGCACGACGCCGACGAGGCCGGTCTTCACGAGCTCGACGGCGGAATCGGGGTCGTCGTTGTTGATCGAGACGCCCCAGTTGCGGACCTTGCCTTCCGTCTTGAGCTTGGCCATCTCGGCCGCGAGCTCGGGCCACATCGGGTCCTTGAGCCAGGAATCGTGCCAGACGTGGAACTGGTAAAGATCGACGCCGTCCGAGGCGAGGTTGCGCAGGGAGCGTTCGACGCTGAGCCGCACCCAGTCCGGCGGGAACACGAGCGCCAGCTTCGCGCGCGGATGGCCGGGCCACTCCATGTTCTTCGGGGGCACCTTCGTCGAGACGACGGCGCGGCGGCCGGCTTCCTTGAAGAGGCGCGCGATCAGCCGCTCGGAGTGGCCGTGCCCGTAGGCGTAGGCCGTGTCGAAGTAGTTGATGCCCGAATCCAGGGCGGCGTGCAGCGCGAGCATGGACTCGTGGTCGTCCGTCGGTCCCCACATGGACTTGCCGATGCCCCAGCCCCCGAAGCCGATCTCGGAGATCGACAAGCCGGTTTTACCCAGCGGCCGGTGCGGCAGCTTCAGCGACGCCTCGCTCGCCTTCATCCTAAATAATCTAGCAAAAATGGGGTCAGACCTCCCGTTGTTGCGTTATTCATAGGATAAATTCCGATACGAATAACGCAACAACGGGAGGTCTGACCCCTACTGGGAGACTTTGACGAGGAGGCCGATCGAGCCGATGACGTCGGCGACGGCCTCGCAGCGCTCGAGCGCGCCCTGGTAGACGACCGCGGAGCCTTTCATGTCGACCTCCGTCGAGTAGGCGCGGGCCTGGGCCAGGCCGCAGCCGACGGCCTTTATTAAGATTTGTTCGACGGAGTCGAACGAGTGGCATTCGCAGTTGTAGAGGATGACGCTCCAGCCCGTGTCGCGGCCGGAGTCGGCGGGTTCCTCGACCTTCTTGACCTCCGCGGAGCCCTTGCGCGTCGCGACGGGCATGGTCAGAGCCGGACGGCGACGGCCATGATCAGAGCCGGAGCCACTGCAGGATTTTCCACTTCTCGATCGCCTCGACCGCGTCGCCGTCGCGGCGCAGGCGGAAGCGGCGGCGCAGGGCCCGCGCGTCGCGGCGCAGCGCCGTGCGCTCGGGCGCCAGCAGGCCCACGCGCTCCTGCTTGGAAAGGTAATCCGTGAACGCCAGGGCGTCGGCCACGACGGCGGCCTCGCCGCGCGGCCGGCAGCGCTGGGCGTGGGCCAGGAATAGCGTCCGGTAGCGCGTGCCCAGCAGGCGCACGGTCTGCGGCAGGTAGCGCGCGGTTTTCCAGAGGCGCTCGACGGAATCGGCGGTGGACGAAGCTTCCATTAACGCCACTTTAGCATTTAGACCGGCGAAGCCGCACCAGCTATTTTCCCCCTTGGGCCCATCGGTCCCCGGGGCCCTCGAGAGCGGGGCCGCCGGCCTATAAAACCCCGGGCCGCACGCCCTTGGGGATAGGTGGATAACTCCGGGGATAGTAACATGTTTGTCATATGGTGCCAGGCTTTAAAGATTAAGCTGCGAGGGAGAATGATGCCTTAAAATCAGGCACTTGACTGGGACAAAGGGCCCATGCTAGTATAGGCCCCTGGCTCCTGGTCCATGTAGGTCTTCGGAGCCTATACTTAGGCCCAATGGGATACCCCTCTCGCCGAGAATCCCGTCCCGGGGCGACGCGCCGTCTCACGGCGTGCGCCCTCACGCTGTCCCTTGTCCTTCAAGGGGCGGCCCCGGCTTGCGCGGCCGCGGCGGCGCGCATCCGCCCGGTTTCCGCCGCGATTCCCGTGACGATATTGCCTCCCGCCGAGGCCCTGCGCGACGCGGTCGCCGCGTCGGGCTGGGCCGATTCTCCGGCGGTCCTGACGCCCGTGCCCGCGGCGACGCCCCGGCTGGCGCCGCCGTCCGGACCGCAGGCGGCCTTCGACGCGCTCGTCAAAATGCTCGCGGGCGCGCCCGGCGCGGGCGAGTTGCGCGTCGCCGCGGCGGACGCGGCGGCGGTCGCGCCGGCGGCCGGACGCGCGGCGGCGCGGGAGTGGGCGAAGACCTACGGCGAGTCGGCGCCGGCCGCGCGCAAGGCGATGCCCGAGCTCGCGCGGGCGCTCGGCCTTATTACGGGAGATTCCCGCGCGGAGCGCGGAAGGGCGCTCGCCGCCCAGGACATGGCGGAGAAGCGGGTCGCGGCCCTGGCCATGCCGGACTTCGGCGGCGTCAGGACCGTCCGGGCGATTGCGCAGCCGGCCGCGCTCCACCCTGAGCGTCCGCGCCTGCCCGACGCCGCCCTCGCCGAGTCCGAGCTGCGCCAGCGCCTGGGGCAGAGCGGAGACCTGGCCGGCGGCGCCGCCGACGCGGACGCGATCGCCGGCCTCGACCGCCTGCTCGAGCGCGTCTCGCCTCTTCTCCCCGAAGGCGAGGGCAATTCCGGAGCGGAGGACTCCCGGGAATCGAAATGGGCCTCGCTCGAGGCTCTGCGGCGCATGTTCGACGACGCG
>JAQTNG010000175.1 GCA_028714015.1 Elusimicrobiota bacterium
CCTGCGCCGCCCTCGCCTGCATCGCAATTTCAACGCGTCGGCGGAGAAGGGCCTCAGCGACTACCTTTCCGGCGCCGTCGAAAATCCCGAGGACATCGTCCAGAAGACCGACATCAGCAACCTCGACCTGGTGGCGTGCGGCCCCCGGCCGCCGAACCCGGCGGAGCTTCTGAACACGGAGCACCTCGCGAAGTTCATACACTGGGCGCGCGGCCGCTATTCGCGCGTGATCGTGGACTGCACCCCCGTTTTCCCGATCAGCGACATACTGCTCTGGGGGCGCCACGTGAAGCCGGCGATATTCGTCGCGCGCTTCGGCCGCACGCGCGTCCCGCTGATCCGGACGGCCTGCGGGCGCCTGCGCGGCGGCGGCATCAAGATACTGGGCGGCGTGGTCAACGGCGCCCGGCTCGGGACGATGAGTTACGCGGACGGGCGCTACTACGAGCAGTACTACCGCGACTACGTCGATTCGGAGACTTCGAAAAGCAAGAGCTCATGAGACCGCGCGTGCCCTCCAAGTTTCTGGAGGGGCTGCTCTACGCGCTCACCGCCTTCGGCCCTCTGGCGTTCGGCTGCGTCGAGCCCTGGTCGTGCGCCGTCCTCGAGGTGCTCGTGCTCCTTCTCGCCCTCGGCTGCTTCCTGCGCGGCGGCGGCGAGGCCCCTAAGTCCGGCGGGCGGTTCTGGCTTTTCCCGGCCGCCTTCGCGGCGTTCGGTCTCCTCCAGCGCCTGAATCCGGCGGCGCCGGATTTTCCTCGTCCCTGGGGGCCGTTCTCCTCCGCGCCGCACGAGACCGAGGCGGCCGTCCTGCTTTGGACGACCTACGCGGCGCTGTTGTGGAGCGTTCCCCGGATTCTCTCCGGACACGAAGCCGCGCGCCGCTACGTCCGGTTTCTCTTCGGGCTCGGGCTCTTCGTGGCTTTTCTCGGCCTCGCGCAGGCGGCGACCGGAGGGGGAAAGCTGTACTGGCTTCGGCTGGTGAGCCCGGACGCGAGCCCTTTCGGCCCTTACTACAACCGCGACCACGCCGCCAATCTGCTCCTCATGTCGATGTGCGCCGGCGTCGGGCTTTTTTTCTCCAGGGCCAAGCGCGCGCGCCAGGCGGACGGCCCCCTCCCGGCGCGCGTCCGTTCGCAGGCCCTCGTCGCGGCCGGCGTCGTCCTGCTGTTCGCGGTCACGGCGTTCTGCCGTTCGCGGGGGGCGATTCTCGCGATGCCGCTGGCCGGCGCGGCGATGGTCCTGCTCGGCGCGGGCTTCGCCCCCAGCGCGGGCGAACGCCGCGGGCGGGCGGCCGCGGCGCTGGGCGCCCTCGCGCTCGTCGTCTTTTTCGCCTTCCGGCACGTCAGCGCCGGCGTCGACGCCGGCGCGCTGGTCGAGAAATCCGTCATGGGCCGGCTTTACATCTACGCCGACGGCGCGCGCTGGCTGCGCGACGCTCCGGTTTTCGGGACGGGCCTCGGCAGCTTCGGGACGGTGTACCCTTCCTACCAGGATCAGGATCTGCGGGCGGTCGTCGAGCACGCGCACGGCGATTGGCTCGAGCTCGCGCTCGAGACGGGCCTTTTCGGGCTCGCCGCGGCGCTGGCCGCTCTGCTCGCCGCGGGCTGGTCGGCGACGCGCGCCTGGCACCGGGCGCGTTCGTCGGAGATGCGCGCGCTCATCGCGGGCGCCCTCGCGGCGGCCGTAGTTTTTTCGGCCCACTCCCTCACCGAGTTCGGATTCCAGATTCCGGGCAACGCCGTCGTCTTCCTGGGCGTCGTCGGATTCCTGTTGTCCGCGCCGGCCTGGGCGGACAAGGCCGCCCCTTCCGCCGCGCCCCGGCCGCCCTCGGCGGACAGCGCCGTTTTGGCCGTCGCCTGCTTCCTCCTCCTGGCTTTGAGCGCCGTGCGTCCGGCGGCGGCGTCCCGGCTGGCGTACAGGGCCGGCGATCCGGCCGCGCGGGCCGAGGCCTTCGCCGCGGGCCTTTCGAAAGACGACGATCCGCGCTTTCTTTCGGGCCTGGCCGGCGCTTTCTATTCCCTCGGGGCCTCGCGGGGCGACTCCGCGCTCCTGCGCGCGTCCCTCGGCTACGCGCTGGCCGCGGCCGAGCGTCGCCCCTTCGACGCGGGCGTCCTTCGGACGGCGGGCTCCGGCCTGCGGCGCCTGGGACGAGCGGAGGACGCGTTCGATTTCTTCGAGCGGACCCGCCGCGTGAGCTTCAGCCGCATCCAGCCGGTGAAGCAATGATGACCGCTTCCCGTCCGTCCGCCTCCTCCGGGCCCGTCTCCGCTCCGGGGGTCGTGCGCCTGCCCAACCCGATGATCCTGATCGTCTGGCTGACCATCTTCATCCCCGGGCATCTGTTCGACTGGTGGATCGAGCGGGCCTTTTCAGCGGCCGTGTTCGCGGTCGCGTGCATGGTGCTGATGACCAAGCCCTCGCCGTGGGAGGCGCGCAAGCCGTCGCGCCAGGCGTCGGTGCTTTTCTTCATGATCCAATTCCTGTATGTCGCTTCGTACGTCTTCTCGGTCGCCTTCAACGGGATACAGACCGGCCCGCGCGACTACTTCGAGCTCGGGCGCTTCCTCATCCTGTGGGCGTTCGTCGTCTACGTGATCCGCCACTTCGACGCGCGGGTGCGCTCGGCCATGGAGTCGGCGATGACGGCGTCCCTCTATTTTTCCCTCTTCGTCCTCGTGGTCTACCAGCGCTCGATCCCTCTGCTGACGACGTTCTTCAAGGGCTGGCTGTACGCGGGAACGAAGACTTCCGCCGCGGAGTTCGGCTGGCAGCAGCGGCTCGCCGCTCCCTTCGAAAATCCGAATTTTCTGGGCTTCGTCGGCACCCTGACGATGTGCCATCTGCTGTTCTTCTCGAAGTCTCGCCTGCGCCTTGCCCACATCGCCGCGGCGCTGCTCGTCATCTTCTATACCGGCAGCCGCACGGCCTGGGCGGCCACCGGCCTGCTGCTGGCGATCGCGCTCGCCGTCTATTGTTATCAGGGGCTCGTGCGTCTGAAGATGAAGTTCGCCTTGCAGCTGAGCCTCGTGCTCCTTTGCCTCGTGCTGTCGGGGCCGTGGCTGTTCGCCCGCGTCATGGCGAGCAGCCGGGTCGTGCGCGTGGTCAGCGCTCTCGGCCGGGGAGGCCTGCAGGAGGAGGCCAACGCCGCGGAGCGCCTCGCCCAGGCGCGCGAGGCCCTGATCTTCATCGGGCGCTCCCCGGTCTTCGGCTGGGGCCCCTCGAAGTACGAGACGATGGCCTACGTGGACAATCAATACCTGCTCTGGATGCTGCGCAACGGGGCGCTGGGCACCGGCCTGATCCTGATCGGGCTCGCGCTCGCCGGGTGGCGCCTGCTGCGCTCCGCGCGGGGCGACGTGATGCGCTGGGCGGGCTCGGCCGGCTTTCTCGCCTCCGTGGGGCTGATGCTTCTCGCCGGGCAGTTCCTGGACAACTTCCGCCTCTTTTTTCTGACGGCCTTCATGGCGGCGTCCATCCACGAGGCGGGCCGGTGACGGGCGCGGTCCTGCTGGCGGCGGCGCTGTGCCGGGGCGGCTCTCCGCTCATGCCCGTGGTGATCGCCGAAGGCGCCTCGGCGCGGACGCGGGAGGCCGCGCGGGACCTGTCCGTTTCGCTGGGCCGCGTCTGCGGCCGCCCGTTCGCCGTGGAAACGGGGGACGGCACCCGCGGCTTGGCGCTCGGCACGGCCGCCGATTTCCCGGCGCTGCGCCTGTCCGGGGAATTCACGGCCGAGGAGCCGATGCGCCGCGAGCAATACCTTTTGCGGTCGCGCGAAAACGGCCTGACCGCCGTCGGGGCGACCGAGGCGGGGGTCGAAGCCGCGGCCGCCGACTTGCTGTACCGCGCGGGCTGGAGGCGCTTTTTTCCCGGGCCGTCGTGGGAGGTCGTGCCGTCGAAGCCCGACCTGTCCCTCGCGGTCGACGTCAAGACCGCGCCGGCCTACGCCGCGCGGCGCATCTGGTACGGGCTCGGCGAGGCCGAGGCCAACGAGAAGACCTTCGACGCGTGGCGCCGCCGCAACCGGGTGCCGGGAGCCTTTGATCTCGAGACGGGCCACGCCTACGAGTCCATCATCGAGCGCAACCTGGCCGAATTCACCGCCCACGCCGAGTATCGCGGCCTGTACCGGGGCCGGCGGAGCTCGACGAAGCTGTGCCTCTCGAATCCGGGCCTGCGCCGGCTCCTCGTGGAGGACGCGGCGCGGCGCTTCGCGGAAAATCCGGCGCGGGACTCCAGCTCGGTCGAGCCCAGCGACGGCGAGGAGTGGTGCGAGTGCGCGGCCTGCGCCGCGATGGGAAGCGTCAGCGACCGCGTGGTCGCCGCGGCCAACGAGGTCGCGGCCATGCTCGCGGAGCGCTTCCCGGGAAAGTACGCGGCCTTCTACGCGTACAACGAGCACGCTCCGGCGCCCGCGGGCCGCGTCGCGGCGCGGGTGATCGTCAGCGTGGCCACCGCCTATCTGCCGAAGGGCCTCGATCCGGAGTCGCTGATGCGGGCCTGGAGCGCGCGCGGCGCGCGCCTCGGCGTGCGCGAATACTGGGGCATCTACCAGTGGCACCGCAGCCTTCCCGCCCGCATGCGCGGAGGAGATCTCGCCTACCTCGCGCGCACGATTCCGCGCTTCCACGCGCTCGGAGCGCGCTTCTTCTCGGCCGAGTCCGGCGAGGATTGGGGCGCCAACGGACTCGGCTATTACGCCGCCGCCCGCATGCTGTGGGACCTGGACGAGGCCGGGCGCGTCGACGCCATCCGCGAGGATTTCCTCGACAAGGCCTTCGGCGCGGCGAAGGAGCCGATGCGCCGTTTTTACGCGCTCATCGACGGCTCCAGGGGGCTTCCGGGCCGTAAGGTGCCGGCCCCGCTCGTGGCGGACATGTACGCGCGTCTGCGCGAGGCGCGCGCGCTGTCGCCCGGCGCCCCGGCGATGCTCCGCCTCGACGATCTCGTGCTGTACACCCGGTACGCGCAGCTCTACGGCGCCTACGAGGACGCGCTCACGGGCCGGCAGGCCGCGTTCGAGGCGATGCTCCGCCACGCGAGGCGGATGAAGAGCCGGCAGATGGTCTATCTGCGGCCCATCGAGGAGTACGCCGCGGTTTGGGAGAAGCGGACGCTGCCGGCCGACGACGGGGCGGGCGATTACACGCGCGCCGAGGTCGAAGAGATCCTGCGGCGCGGCGCGGCGGTCGGCTCGTGATGAAGAGCTTCGCGGACAAGACCGCGGCGAGCGTGCTCTGGAGCGTCGCCGGCCAGGTCGGCCGGCAGACCGGCGTGATCGCCTGCAACGTGATCCTCGCGCGCCTGCTGACTCCGTACGATTTCGGCCTGACCGCGACGATCCTGATCTTCGTGAATTTCGCCGTGGTCGTCGCCGAGCAGGGCTTCAGCGCGGCGCTGATCCAGAAGAGCGAGATCACCGAGGCCCACCGCTCGTCGATCTGGTGGGTCAACGTGGGCGCGGGCGTCGCGATGACCTCGCTCTTCCTGGCCTCGGCGCCGCTGATCGGGCGGATGTACCATGAGCCGGCGCTCGTTCCGCTGATGCGGGTGATCTCGCTTCTGTTCGTCGTCCACTCCCTCGGCATCACGCACGGGGCCCTGCTCGCGCGCGAGCTCGAGTTCAGCCGGCTGGCGCGCGTCGAGACCGCGGGCGCCTGGGCGGGCGCCCTCGCGGCGATCGGGCTCGCGTTCGCCGGCGCCGGACCCTGGGCCATCGTCGCGCAGTCCGTGGTCACCTCGGCGATCGGCTCGGTCGCCCTCTGGCGCATGAGCGGCTGGCGCCCCAAGGCGATCTTCGACCTCCGGGCCGTGCGCGAACTGGCGGGCTTCAGCACCAACTCCTTCGTGACCGAAGCGTCGAATTACTGGGTGCGCAACGTCGACAACATCCTCATCGGGCTGCTGCTCGGGCAGGCGCCCCTCGGCGTGTACACCCGCGCCTACGCGGTCATGCTCTTCCCGCTCAACCGCATCACGCGCGTCCTGCAGCGCGTGATGCTCCCGTCCTTCTCCATCATCCAGGACGACCATGCGCGGGTGGCCTCGCTGTTTCAGCGCATGACGCGGGTCGTGGCGCTGGCGACCTTCCCCCTGATGCTCGGCGTCCTCGCCTGCGCGCGCGACTTCACCTTCACCCTTTTCGGCCCGCAGTGGGGGGCGATGATTCCGGTCCTGCGCGTCCTCGTCGGCGTGGGGCTGATCCAGTCGGTGACGGGCATGCTCGGCAGCCTCTACTCCTCGCGAAACCGGACCGACCTGCGCCTGCGCGTGCAGCTGCCGCTGCACGCCATCGAGGTGCTGGGCATCGTGATCGGCCTCCATTGGGGAATACTCGGCGTCGCGGCCGGCTACGCGATCGCCTCCGTGGTGACGGCTCCGGTCACCGTTTATTTCGCGTGCCGCCTCGTGGGGCTGACCGTGGCCGACTACTTCGTCAATCTCGCGGGCGTCTTCGCCTGCGCCGCGGCGTCGGCGCTGACGGCCGGCGCGCTGTCGGCGGGGCTGCCGGCGGATTGGCCGGCGTTCGCTCGCTTGGGCGTCGAGGTCGGAGCGGCGGCCCTGGTTTATTGGTCGTTGCTGAAGGCCTTCTCGGTGAAGGGCTACGCGGACTTCACCGACCAGCTGTCGCGCCGCGTGTTCAACCGCGCCGTGGAGCCCGCCTCATGAGACATCTTCTGATTCTGGCGCTGCTGTGCGGCGCCTGCGCGCCCGAGCCGTCCCGCCGTTTCCCGGTCGGAGTGGCGGGGCCGCTCTCGGCGCGCCTGCGCGCCGAGGTTCTGCGCCTGGGCTTCGACGCGGAGGAGGTCGCGCCGGCGGGGGCGGCCGTCGAGCGCGCCGCCGATGAGGGCGAGCACACCTGGCCGGCGGGCCGGCTGCGCTTGCTCGCCGCCCGGGCGGCGCAAGGCTCGGCGTCGGGCGTGTTCTTCCTGCCTCCGCGCCTGCCGGAAGGCGTCGATTGGGCGAATTATCCCGAGGAGTGGCTGAGCGTCGTCCGCGTCCTGCGCGAAATCCGCTCGCTGCGCCCCGTTCTGGAAACGGGACGGCCCGCGGCGGTCCCTTTCGCGGTGCCGGACGGCGTGCTGTCCCGCGCCTGGTCGCTCCACGGCCGGACCTATGTTCTGCTGATCAACGCCGCCGCGGTCCCGGCGGCGCTCGAGCCGGGCCCGCTGAAGCCGTGGCGCGCGCTGTTCGAGGCTCGCTGCGACCCGCGCGAGGCCCTGGCGCCCTGCGGCGGCGGGGCCTGCCTCGCGCCCGAGCGCACGCTCTGGCTGGAGGGCCGTCTGCTGCCGGAAAAGGCGCCATGAGCCGGCGCGAGCCGCGGCTCCTGTTCCTCGTCACCGAGGACTGGTATTTCTGGTCTCATCGCCTCCCGCTCGCCCGCGCCGCGCGCGACGCGGGCTTCCGGGTGAGCGTGGCCTGCCGCGTGGACCGTCACGGGGCCGCGATCGAAAAGGAGGGCTTCCGCCTCATCCCGACGAGCTTCAGCCGGCGCAGCCTCAATCCCCTGCGCGAGCTGGCGCTCGTGCGCGCGATCGCGAAGATGTACCGGGCGGAGAAGCCGGACATCGTCCATCACGTGTCGCTCAAGCCCGTGCTCTACGGCTCGATCGCCGCGCGGCTGGCCGGCGTCCCGGCCGTCGTCAACGCCTTCACCGGCCTCGGCTACGCCTTCATCGCGCGCGACGCCAAAGGGCGCGCGGTGCGCGCCCTGCTGACCCGCCTCCTGCGCTTCGCGCTCGGCGGCCTGCGCGCCAAGACGATACTGCAGAACGACGACGACGCCGCGACCTTGCTGCGCGCGGGCCTCGTGAAGAGCGCGGACCTGGTCATCATCCGCGGCTCGGGCGTGAATCTGTCGGTGTTCAAGCCCTCCGTTCCGCCTCCCGGCGAGCCGCTCGTCGTCCTGCCCGCGCGCCTGCTGTGGGACAAGGGCGTCGGCGAGTTCGTGACGGCGGCGCGCAAGCTCAAGGCCGCCGGA
>JAQTNG010000176.1 GCA_028714015.1 Elusimicrobiota bacterium
AGCTCGACGCGACGCACTCCGCGGTGTTCCACCAGGTCGAGGGCCTCGTCGTGGACGAGAACGTCGGCCTCGCCGACCTGAAGGGGCACCTGCAGACCTTCCTGCAGAAGCTGCTCGGCGCCTCGACCAAGACCCGCTTCCGCCCGTCGTACTTCCCGTTCACCGAGCCGTCGACCGAGGTCGACGTCAAGTGCTTCTTCTGCCCCGGCACCGGCTGCCCGTCGTGCAAGCACACGGGCTGGATCGAGATCCTGGGCGCCGGGGTCGTGAACCCCGTCGTGCTCAAGAGCGTCGGCTACGACGAGAAGAAGTGGTCGGGCTTCGCGTTCGGCATCGGCGTCGAGCGCGTGGCGATGCTCCTGCACGGCGTGCGCGACCTGCGCGACTTCTATACCAACGATCTCCGCTTTTTGAAGCAATTCGATGAAAGTCTCCTATAACTGGCTGAAGGAACATCTTCCGCTCGAGCTCACGGCCTCCGAGCTCGGGACGCATCTGCTGCGCCTCGGCTTCGAGATCGCGGGCCATCAGCGGCTTGGGCCCTCGTTCACCGGCGTCGTCGTCGGGAAGGTCGTCTCGAAGGAGAAGCACCCGAACGCCGACAAGCTCTCCGTGTGCGTCGTCGACGACGGCGCGGCGCAGAGGACCGTCGTGTGCGGCGCCCCCAACGTGGACGCGGGCCAGACCGTGGCCTACGCGCGCCCCGGCGCGGTGCTGCCCGGCGGCTTCAAGATCGAGGGCCGCAAGCTGCGCGGCGTCGAGAGCCAGGGCATGATCTGCTCGCGCTCCGAGCTCGGCCTGCCGAAAGACGTCGACGGGATCTGGATCATGGGCGAGGGCCCCGCGCTCGGCGCCGACGTGGGCTCCCTCCTGGGCCCGGCCGACGACCTGCTCGAAGTCGAGATCACCTCCAACCGCCCCGACTGCCTGTCGCACCGGGGCCTGGCGCGCGAGCTCGCCGCCTACTTCCGCAAGGAGCTCAAGCCGCTCGGCGGCGGGATGATGGAAAGCGAGAAAGCCTCCTTCCCCGTGACCGTCGAGGACCGCGAGGCGTGCCCCTTCTACGGCGCGCGGCTCATCGAGGGCGTGACGGTCGGCGAAAGCCCGGCGTGGCTGAAGACCAAGCTCGAGGCGATCGGCCTGCGGCCGATCAACAGCGTGGTGGACATCACCAACTACGTTCTGCACGACATCGGTCAGCCGCTGCACGCCTTCGACGCGGACAAATTGGCGGGCTCGAAGATCATCGTGCGCCGCTCGAAGGCCGGAGAAAAACTTTTGGCGCTGGATCATCGCGTCTACGACCTTCCAGAAGGGCTGCTGGTGATCGCCGACGCGGAAAAGCCCGTCGCGCTGGCCGGAGTCATGGGCGGAGAAGACAGCGCGGTCACCATGGCGACGAAGAGAGTGATCCTCGAAGGCGCCTATTTCAATCCGGCCGAGGCGCGCAAATCGTCGCAGAAAACCCGGCTGAGGTCCGATTCATCGTACCGCTTCGAGCGCGGCGCCGATCCGGCCGCCCCGCGCGCGGCCGCCGATCGCGCCGCGGTCCTGATTCTCCAGATCGCCGGCGGCGCGGCCTCCACGCCCGCCGAGGCCGCGGCCCCGCGACCGGCGCGGGCGCCGATTCAGGCGAGCACGGCGGCGATCAACACGATACTCGGCGCCGATTTCCCCGCGCCGGCGATCAAAGAGGCGCTTTCCTCGATCGGCGAGCTTAAAGACGGCGGAGAGGGGTTCTCGTTTACCGCCCCTTCCTGGCGCCACGACCTTTACACGCCCAACGACCTCGCTGAAGAGACCGGACGATTTCTCGGTTACGACAACATCCCCTACCGGATGGCCCCCATGTCGTCGAAGACCGCGCGCCTGACGCCCGTCGAAACCGAGTCGCGCCGCGTGCGCACCCGCCTCGCGGCCCTGGGCCTCTGCGAGGTCTACAACTACGATCTCCTCTCCGAGAAGGCGCTCACCGCCTGCCGGCTGACCGCCGACGGCCAGCCGCGCGTCGCCAACCCCCTGTCCGAGGACTGGGCGGTGCTGCGCCAGTCGCTGCTGCCCGGGCTCCTCAAGAACGCCCAGCACAACCTGGGCCGCGGCGCCGACGCCGTCCGGTTCTTCGAGCTGGGCAAGTCCTACGCGATCCGCGGCAAGGAGGTCGACGAGGTCTGGCGCGTCGCCGGAATCCTTCTCGGGCCCGTGCTCGACGCCCGCTGGCAGGCCGCCCGGTCCCCCCGCGCTTCATTTTACGACGGGAAGGCGATCGTCGAGGATCTCCTGGAAAAAGCCGGACCGGTGACCTGGGCCGGGCTGACCGAGCCGTCCGCCGGCAAGACCCCCTCCGACCCTTTGTTCCACCCGACCAACAGCCTCCGCGCGCTGATCAACGGCGCTCCCGTGGCGACCGTCGGCTGGCTGCACCCGCGCGTCGCCCGCGCGCACGACCTCGAGCGCGAGGGCGCCGTCGTGTTCGACGCGGACCTCGACCGGCTCGCCGCCCGCGAGGAGCGGGCGTCGCGCTTCGAGGAGTTCTCCGCCCTGCCCGTCTCGCGCCGGGACCTGGCGCTCGTCCTCGACAAGAGCACGCCGTACGCGCGCCTCACGGACGTCATCCGGGACTGCCGCGTGCCGGAACTCCAGGACACCTTGCTCTTCGACGTCTATGAAGGCAAGAACCTTCCGGAAGGAAAGATCAGCCTCGCGATCCGCCTGACCTTCGGGCGCTTCGATCGCACCCTGACCGACGTCGAGGTCAACACGGCCGTCGAGACGATCGTCGCCGCTCTCGGCAAGGAACTCGGCGCGAGCCTGCGAGGCTGACCGTGCAGGGCTCCATCCAGAGTCTCCAGAAGCTCGAGGTCCTCGTCAAGCAGGCGTCCGCGTCCCTGCAGAAGCTCGGCTCCGAGAACCGTCAATTCAAGGACGCCCTGCGCCGCCTCGAGGCCGAGAACAAGACCCTCAAGGAAGAGCTCAAGGAGGCGCGCCTGACGCTCGCCCGCCACGAGCGCCTGAAGACGCGCCTGACGCGCCTGACCGACAAGCTCGCGAGGATCGCGTGAACGAGAAGGTCGAGGTCCAGATCGGCACGCGCCGGCTCGTCGTCGAGATGGAGGGCTGGACGCCCATCGAGATCAACGCCCTCGCGCAGAAGGTCTCCGAGCGCGTCGTCGAGATGCAGAAGCACAACGCCAACGTGGCCGACACCTCCAAGATCGCCCTGCTCGTCGCGCTGTCCTTCGCCGCCGAGCTCAACCGGGAGCGCGCCGGCCACGACACGACGCGGCGCATCCTCGAGAACAAGGCCGAGACCATGTCGCATTCCCTGCGCGAGTCGCTCCAGGCCGGCGACGACTCGAACGGATGAGCGAGCTCTTCTCGGCGGGCGCCGACGCCCGGCCGCTGGCGGCCCGCATGGCGCCGCGCGGCCTCGACGAGTTCGCCGGACAGGCCGCCCTTCTCGGACCGGGCAAATTGCTCCGGCGTCTCGTGGAGAGCAAGCGGTTCACCTCCGCCATTTTTTTCGGGCCGCCCGGCTGCGGCAAGACGGCCCTGGCGCGATACATCGCGGAGCACTCGAACGCGGAAGTCGTGGAGCTCAACGCGGTGACGGCCGGGGTGGCCGACATCCGCAAGGCGGTGGAGCAGGCCAAATATTCCGCCACCCTCGGGCGCAAGACGCTCCTGCTGGTCGATGAGATACACCACTTCAACAAAACGCAGCAGGACGCGCTGCTGCCCTCGGTCGAGCGCGGGGACGTGCTCCTGATCGGCATGACGACGGAGAATCCGGGGTTTTACGTCAACGCGGCGCTGAGATCGCGAGTGACCTCGTTCGAGTTCATGCCGGTGCCGGAAACCGAATTGGAGAAGATACTCGAGAACGCCATCAACGACAAAGACAGAGGGGTCGCGTCATTACGGATCATCATGACGCCCGAGGCCAAGGCTCACCTGGTACGGCAAGCGCATGGGGATGCGCGGCGGCTATTGAACGCCCTCGAGATCGCCGCGCTGACGACGGCGCCTGACATGAACGGCGAACGACGGGTGAACCTTGCCGTCGCCGAAGAATCAATTCAGAAAAGACAAATACGCTACGACAAGAAATCGGACGACCATTACGATCACATCTCGGCGTTCATCAAATCCATCCGAGGCACCGACCCGGACGCCGCGCTCTACTGGATGGCGAAGATGCTCGAAGCGGGGGAAGAGCCCCGGTTCATCGCTCGGAGGATTCTCATCGCCGCGTCCGAGGACGTGGGTAATGCCGACTTCCGAGCGTTGCTCGTGGCGGAAGCCGCGTTTCGTGCCGTGGAAGTCTTAGGCATGCCCGAGGCGCGGATCACTTTGGCCCAGGCGGTGACCTTCGTCGCTTCCGCGCCCAAATCCAACGCGGCTTATATCGCGATCGACAAGGCGTCGGCCGAGGTCCGCGAAGGTCCCGCCCGCGAAGTTCCTCTGCCCCTTCGCGACGCGACCATGGACGCCAAAGAACGCGGTCATGGCCAGGGCTATAAATATCCCCACGATTTCCCCGGCCACTACACGCCGCAGGAGTACATGCCCAACCCTCTGCGCTTCTATGAGCCGACCGATCAGGGCGACGAGAAGCGCATCGCCGAACGTCTCAACTCACTCAGGGGAAAACCATGAAGACCCGGATGATCGCCGCGCTCCTGCTCGCGCCCCTCGCCGCGAGCGCCGGCGAGGCCATTCCCGTCACCGCGAAATCGCAGCTGAGAGGCGCGCTGATGATGTCGTTCGCGAAAACCTACGCGGTCAACCAGGCGCTGCTCGGCGCCGAATCGGCCTACGGGGTCGCGTGCCGGGACGAGAAGTCCTACACGTCCTTGATGATGATCGACATGTTCCTCGCGCCCGCGCTTTCCGAGAAGAAGACGATCTCGCGGTATCTCGGCGCCGCCGGAGCCCCCCTGCCGGACGCCGCGGCGCATCAGGCCGCGACGGCCCTCGTCTTCCAGCTCGAGCAAGCGGCGAAGAATCTCGCGAAGGTCATGGAGCCCGCCGAGCGCTGCAAGAACTTCATGGACGAGAAGGACGCCGCCGCGGACAAGATCGCGCTCGCCGCCTTCGACGCCCGCACCTCCGAGGAAACCAACGACATGACCTGGGACGCCGCACGGCAGCATGCGGGCATCAACGTCATGCGCCTTAAGGAGTTCGACGTCGCCGAAGAGCTTAAAGCCGCGCGGGCTCTCGCCGAAAAGACGAAGTAGCCGTCTAGGGCTTCTTCGCGCTCGGAGCGCCGTTGACCGGGAGGAACCCGGAAAGCAGCTCCTCGGCCGTGTCGACGATCCGGAAAAGGGTTTCCGGGCTTTCCTTCAGCAGGCCGTCCGCGAACAGGCGCTGGTACTGCTGCGCGAGGCCGCCGAAGAAATCCCGGCCGACGAGGATGATGCGCTTGAGCGGCGCCTCGCCGCGGTAGGCGTTCTTCGCGATCAAGGTCGCGGCCTCCTGGAGGCTGCCGGCGCTCCCGGGGAAGATCAGGAAGCTGTCGGAGGTCTTGGCGAATTTTTCGATGCGCTCGGCCTCGGAATCGGCGACGCCGATGGCCCGGGCGTCGGCGAGGTTCTCGTCTCCCCACGCCGGGCGGACCGCGATGACCAGGTTCTCGCCGCGCACTCGCCCGTCCGGGGCCGCGGCGTTCGCGTTTTCGGCCGCGGCGGCGTAGGAGGCGCCCATGACTCCGGCGTTGCCGGCTCCGGTGAGGACGTTGTAGCCCCGGCGGATCAGCTCCCCGGACGCCTCGGCGGACAGCGCGACCTGAGCCTTGATGGGCTCGACCGACTTCGAGCTGCCGAGGACCGTCACGGTCCGCGCGCGGGACTCGGGCCCGGCGTAGCGGGCGTCGAGCGCCGGGATCTCGTCGAAGGACGCGGGGCCGCGGATCTGCGTGAAATCGAGCGTGACGAGGAGCGGAAAGTGATCGGACGGGTTGAGCTCGCGCTCCTCGTAGGTCGAGGGGATCGGGCGCGCGGTGCCGTCGGGATTCTTGTAGCGGTACACCTTCGCGCTCTGCACCGCGCCGCGCAGGGACTTCGACACGAGCACGGCGTCCATCTGCGCCGCATGCGCCGGCTCTCCGCGAGGGTGGAAGGTGTGGGTGACGCGGTCCTCCTTCGAGGACGGAGCCGGCGCGGCGTCGAAGCTGTCGGCGAGGCCGGCGGCGCCGTACAGCGGCTGGTACGCCGCCTCCTCGGCGACGGCGCCGTTGAAATCCCCCGCGATCATCATCGGAACGTCCGCGCCGAATTCCGCGCGGTAGCGCGCCATGATCTCGGCGGTGCGGCTTACCTGCGCGGTGCGCATGATGACGGATTCGGGATCGCGCCCGTCGCGGTCGCGCTTGGATTTATAGTGCGTGCCGAACAGAACGAACAGCGGCCGGGCCCGGCCGGGGGCGCGCACGACGAGCGAGGTCAGGTCGCGGGAGAACAGGGGCTTCGGCCCGCCGCCGAGCACCGGGTCCAGCCAGGTCTCTTCCTTGTGGCTGCGCTGCTCGAGCTCAAACGGAAGATCCTTTTTTACCAGGAAGGCGATGTCGATGCCGCGCTCGTCGTTGCCCTCGATCAGGAAGGTCCGGTACTTGCCTCCGAGAAAGCGCGAATTGAAGTCCTCGAGGGCCTGGATGTCCTCGACCTCGGCCAGGGTCACGATGTCGAGGTCGTTCTCGAGGATGATCTTGCCTTCCTCGCGCAGCGCCCACTCGGGCTTCGGCTTCGCGTCGGATATCTTCTTCAGCTTGCCCGGATTCTCCGGATCGGGGACGTGCTTGCCGACCTGCTCGAAGAGATTCTCGACGTTGTACGAGCCGACCTTGAGCTGCGTGATCGACTGGAGCGTCCTGACCGGGACGCCCGCGGAGGAGACCGGTCCCTCCGGCTCGCCCACCGCGGCGGCCCCGTCGAACAGGCCGGCCAGCGCGGAGGGGATCGCGCGCAGGCCGTCGCCGAATGTCCGGACCGCGGACCGAAGAGGCGCGATCGCCTTCGCGCCTTGCGCCGGGACGGGCGCGAGCGCGCGAACGGCGAGCGGCGCGACGGCAAGCGGCGCGGCGGGCGCGGCGAGAACGGGGATCAGCGCGGGGGAAAGAGACGGAGCCAGGCCCGTCGCGAGAGCCGGCGACGAGAGCCCGGGATTGAGCGCGGGCGCCTGGAAAGAGACGAGGCCCGGCGCGCCGGTGAAGACGGGCACCGAGGTTTTGACCGAGACGACCTGGGCGGACAGGGGCGACGCCAGGAGCAACGCCGCCAGCATGGACCGGAGCATGACTCTATTATGGAGGAAGGCGGAGGTTCCTCCCAGGGGCTTAAGACCTTGTCTTTTTGGGCCTTTCAGCCCGCCTTAAGCTATTTCGCGCCGCCCATCTTCGACTGAAGCCCGGAGAGCAGGCCGGCCGCCTGAGGATTGGACGCCAAGGCCGTCATTCCGCGCGGGTCCATCAGCAGGCCGAGCGCCTTCGGATTCGACATCGCGATGCTCACGACCGCGGTCGAGTCGTTGGACAGCGCTTTGGCGGAAGGGCAATCCGAGAGGCGCTTGACCATCTCCGTGCCCGCGAGCGCCGACACGAGCGCCGACGCGGTGGCCGGCTGGCTCAACGCCTGCTGAATCACCGGAACGACCTTGGTCATGCCGCCGCTGTTCGGATCGGAGAGATACGACTTGAGCGCGCCGCCGCTCTCGCAGTTCTGCTTGACGAGCTTGCGGCTCATGAACGCGTCCACGACCATCTTGTTGTTGAAGATCGCCGCCAGAATCTTCGGATGGTCCAGCATCTTCGCGGCCAGGGCCGAGAGCAGCCCTTCCTTCGCGCCGAGGTTGCTCAGCCCTTTCGCGTCGGTCGGTATGCCGGCCGCGGCCAGGTCCTTCGCCTCATCGCCGGCCGAGGCCGGCGCCGGAGGCGCCGCGGCCGGGGGCGCCGCGGGGGCCGC